>JBBSQV010000157.1:0-5699 GCA_038243675.1 Flavobacteriales bacterium | reverse complement strand
GAATCTCAAAAAGTAAAAAATACTGATTGGATAAAAGATTTAAAAGAATTACTAGGTCATTTTGGAACCGAGCAAAAAGATTGGGAAATATATAGGGGCGATTCATTCCAAATTGAAATTAAAGATCCTAAGGAAGCACTTTGGGCGGCTATTCGCATTAAAGCATTTTTAAAATCAGGAAAAATGGATGCCCGTATGGGAATAGGAATTGGCAGTAAACCCAAATCGACTTTAAAAATCTCCGAGAGTTCTGGAAAAGTTTTCATTAATGCAGGTCAGGTATTTGATTCTCTAAAAAAGAATAAAATTACGATGGGCATAAAAACTGCTAATTCTGTAATTGATGACACTCTAAATTTGATGCTTCAACTTGCCTTAACGATAATGGACAATTGGCCACAGCAATCTGCCCAGTATGTGTTTGCAGCAATTGAAAATCCAATGCTTACGCAAAAAGAATTAGGATTAAAATTAAACATAAAGCAAGCTTCTGTGAGCAGAAGAAGTAATAGATCACACTTCGATTTAATTATGAAGTTTGAAAGCTTCTATCGTGCGACAATAGAAAAGCAATTAGTATGATTTTACTTTTCAAAATATTATTATCGCACCTAATAGGTGATTTTATATTGCAACCAACTTCGTGGGTTGTCGATAAAGAACGGAAAAAAGTAAAAAGTAAATATTTATATTTCCATTTCTTGATTCATACACTTCTGCCAGTTATTTTAATTTTCAAGGCAGATTTTATTCCATACGCGATTTTGCTCGGCGTACTTCATATCCTGATAGACTTACTTAAGTTATATTCTCAGAGCAAAAAAACAAAGCGAATTTGGTTTCTGATAGATCAATTTCTACACGTTTTTAGTATCTTTTTTATCGTAATACTCTACAAGAATGTGTCACTGGAAAATTACAGTTTGGTTGCGCAATTTTGGCCTATTCTGACTGCCGTTCTATTTCTAACCATTCCAGCTTCGATTACGATCAAAAATTTAATTTCGATTTGGACTCCAAATACCAATGACACAAAAGAAGATCTTGAGAATGCTGGAAGCTATATCGGTATTTTAGAGCGTTTATTTATTTTCCTCTTTATATTAATAGGGCAGTTTTCAGCAATTGGATTCCTGCTTGCCGCAAAATCTATTTTCAGATTTGGCGATTTGACAAAATCGAAAGACCGAAAGTTAACCGAATATGTATTAATTGGAACGCTATTAAGTTTCGGAATTGCTATTGTTGTTGGATTAATTACTCAATATGTATTAGGACTTCTTAGCTAATAATTTTTGATTAATTTGCTTAATTAGTGCGGGACCTTCGTAAATAAATCCTGTATAAAGCTGAACTAAAGATGCACCCGCTTCAAGCTTTTCTATTGCATCATCGGCAGAATGAATTCCTCCCACTCCAATAATTGGAAATGACTTATTGCTTTTTTCTGATACGAACCTGATTACTTCGGTAGATCTTTTCTTTAGAGGAAGACCACTAAGACCACCCATTTCTTTTTGATTCTCGGATTTTAAGCCTTCACGAGAAACGGTAGTATTTGTGGCAATCACTCCCGCAATTTTGGTAGAATTGACAATGTCGATGATATCCATTAATTGAGAATCTGTCAGATCTGGAGCAATTTTTAAAAGGATTGGTTTGGGTTTTTGCTTTTTATTGTTATCATCTTGAAGTTTCTGCAATAAAGCTGTGAGAGGCTCTTTGTCTTGCAAAGCGCGAAGATTTGGAGTATTTGGCGAACTTACATTAACAACGAAATAGTCTACATAATCAAACAATGCTTCAAAACATATTTGATAATCTAAAATTGCAGCTTCATTTGGAGTATCCTTATTCTTACCAATATTTCCACCAATCAAAACTCCTTTATTTTGCTTTAAGCGAAGAACTGCTGCATCAACTCCACCGTTGTTGAAGCCCATTCTATTAATGATGGCGCTATCTTCTATGAGCCTAAAAAGTCTCTGCTGAGGATTTCCATCTTGTGCCTTTGGCGTCAGCGTACCAATTTCGATAAATCCAAATCCAAAGTCGGAAAGTTCTTTATACAATTTAGCATCCTTATCAAAACCCGCCGCAAGACCAACTGGATTTTTGAATTTCAGACCAAAAACCTCTCGCTCTAATCTTGGATCATTTACTTGATAAAGGGAATTTGCAATAGCAGAAAAACCAGGAAGTTTAGAAAGTTTTTTAATGGCAGAGAAAGTAAAATGGTGCACTTCTTCTGGATCATATTTAAATAAAACTTTTCTGATTACTGACTTATACATGCTAGCTAATTTTGGTGAGTGCCAAAGATACGACTTGCACTCCTATGTAAAGACAGCAAAGCGCGAATTCTAAATACTATTTGAAGTTCCGTGCTGGCGTATTTTTTCGAAACTCAATCTTTCAAATTCTATAGAAGAAAAAAATCTATTGTATCTTTGTTATTCACATTGAAAATTCAAAAAAATGCAACATATTATTGACCGATTTATCAGTTATGTAACTGTAGATACCGAATCTGATCCAAATTCTGATACAACTCCAAGTTCTGAGAAACAGTGGGTACTTGCCAATCAACTTGTAGAAGAGCTAAAATCTATTGGACTGAGCGATGTAACGATTGACAAAAATGGTTATATTATGGCTACACTTCCATCTAATGTGGATTATACTGTACCCGTAATCGGATTTGTAGCGCATTACGATACAACCCCAGATTTTACCGGAGCTAATGTAAAACCTCAAATTATAAAAAATTACGACGGAAAAGACATTGTTCTAAATGCAAAAGAGAATATCATTTTGTCTCCAAAATATTTTAAAGATTTATTGCAATACAAAGGTCAAACCTTGATCACAACTGACGGGACAACACTTCTGGGAGCGGACGACAAAGCTGGTATAACAGAGATTGTGACTGCGATGGAACATCTCGTAAAAAACCCTCAGATTAAACACGGAACACTAAAGGTAGGATTTACACCTGACGAAGAGATTGGTCGTGGTGCTCACAAATTTGACGTTGAAAAATTTGGCGCAGATTGGGCTTACACGATGGATGGAAGTCAGATTGGCGAATTGGAGTACGAAAACTTTAATGCAGCTGGAGCTAAAATTACTATCAAAGGAAAAAGCGTTCATCCAGGTTCTGCAAAAAATAAGATGATCAACTCAATACTTATAGCAAATAAGTTTATCAAAAAATTACCTAAAGACGAAGTTCCAGAAAAAACTCGAGGTTACGAGGGGTTCTTCCACGTCAATCATTTAAAAGGAAGTATTGAAGAAACCGTTTTGGAGTTAATCATTAGAGATCACAGTTCTTCTAAATTTAAAAAAAGAAAAGACCTTATTGAAAAGATTACCAAAAAGCTGAACAAAAAATACGCAAAACAATTCGGAGGCGATATTGTAACTGCTGAAATTAAAGATCAGTATTATAATATGAAAGACAAAATAAAACCAGTTATGTATATCGTTGATATTGCTGAAGAAGCAATGATCGAATTAGGTATTAAACCTCTTATCAAAGCTATTCGTGGTGGTACTGATGGTTGTCAATTATCATATATGGGATTGCCGTGTCCAAATATTTTTGCGGGCGGACATAACTTCCACGGAAAGTATGAATATGTGCCCGTTGAAAGCATGCAGAAAGCAACTGAAGTAATTGTAAAAATTGCTGAAATTACTGCGGAAAAATGGTCTAAAGGAACTCCAGATTTGACAAAGAAAGTTCAAGAAGATCTTTAATAGAACATGCACATAAAAGCAAAAGCCTCTCATAAATTTATGAGAGGCTTTTTTTATATAAAAATCTTGGAGATTTATTTTGCTACAAGCGTTGGATTTAATTTAGCACTCATCTCCATAGAGATTGCACTTCTTTCCATTTTTAATTTTCCAGCCATCGTTTCTAGAACTACTGTCCCTTCAGCTACTTCAGAAATTTTTCCATGAAGTCCACTTTTTGTAATAATTCTATCACCTACTTTAAGTGCGCTTTCGAACTCTTTTTCAGTTTTTGCACGTTTTTGTTGTGGTCTGATCATAAAGAAATAAAGAACCACGAACATTAAGATAAACGGTAAAAAATTTTGAATTTGCTCCATATTAGTATTTATTATTTTTTTCTGAATTATTTAATTGATGCTTTGATTAGCAATTGCTGCTTCCCAGTGGCAGTATTTGTAGTAATATCTACAGTTTTGCTTTGCATTCCGTTTCTTCCAGCTGAGCTAAAAGTAACTTTCATTTCTCCTGATTCTCCTGGTTTAATTGGAGTACGTGGATATTCTGGAACAGTACATCCGCAAGAACCTTTTGCACTTGTGATAATCAAATCAGTTTTACCAGTGTTCTTGAATTTAAATACGTGACTTACATTTTCTCCCTGAGTGATAGTTCCAAAATCATGTTCGGTTTCTGCAAATTCCATAACTGGAGCTTCTGTAGATTGACTGCTTTCTGTAGAAAGAGTAGCATCAGTCATCTCTCCCATATTCTCTTCAGTAATAGACTCTGTTGGTGCAAGAATCTCATCTTGAATTTCAGTCTTATTTTCGTTTTTGCAAGCTGTTGCAATCAAAAGAGTTGCAACTACAAATAATTTAATTTTCATACCTATTATTTTATTTAATTATAATAAACCTCTTCCTATTTTCTTCATTTTGTCCGTACCTGCATAATCTTTGATAAGATTGTCAAGAATTCCGTTAATAAAGATGCTGCTTTTTGGAGTTGAATACTCCTTTGCTAGTTCCAAATATTCGTTAATTGTTACTTTTGCTGGAATTGAAGGAAATTTTAAAAATTCACAAATTGCCATTTTCAAAATAATAGTGTCAATTTCGGCAATACGTTCTGTATCCCAATTTGGCGTTTTGTCAACATATTCTTTTGCTAGATCAGATTCGTTAAGAACTGTTCTTCTAAAAAGGTGCTGCGCAAATTCGCGATCTTCTTCGTCCTTAAATAATTTCGGAACTCTTAAAGTTTCGTCTTGAGCAGATTTAATTTGCTTAAGTTGTTTTACAATTTGAGTATTTACCAACGGGATATCGTCAATCCAAGTTAGCTTATTATCTTCTAGATAATCGTATAGTTTTTCGTTTGGCGCAATTAGCTCGATAAACATATCAACAACAAACTGCTTGTCAAGTTCGAAACTTGTTTCAGTATTGTTCATATATTCTTGATACAAGTCGCTTTTCTTGATATCCTCGAGAAGTAACAATATGTAATCGTCATTTTGCTGCCAGTTATTTATCTTTCTCGTTTCAAGAGCTATACTCAAAGAATTGTTCTCTTCAAGGATTTTAAAAATAGGATTATCGATAAATTTGGTATTGGGATTTCTGTCTGCAGTGGTAGCGAGATGCTTTTTTGCAGATTTTTCAATAAAGACAACTTCTCTTATTTTGATTTCGATCATGGAAGAGAGCATAATTAGGTATAAATCCTGCACATTGTCAATGCTGAATTTAAGAAATTTCTCTTCTTTCTCCATATTATCAGAGCCGTTTTGATGCATTGCATAAATAGACTGCATGACTTTTACACGGATATGTCTTCTGTTTAGCACTTTATAAGAACTTTTTTAAATTAAAGGAGCGAAAGAAAATCTTTCGCTCCGCAAAAATAATAATAAAAGTTGAACTCGTGCTTATTTAGAGTTTTCTTTTTTT
>JBBSQV010000156.1:0-5752 GCA_038243675.1 Flavobacteriales bacterium | reverse complement strand
ATTGTGAAAATCTTCTAAAGTATCGTCCTCAAGGATTGCGATATCTCTAAAAATATCTTCTTCTGTATCTAGAATTACTCTGAATTTATAAACCATAATCATTTTTTTAAAGAGACTGCAAAGGTAAAACTTATATTGAGTCTATTGCCAAAAAGTAATTAACAATCGAAGAATTATATGCATTGTAACTGGCTTTCGCCAAAATTAAATCTTCTGTGGTTCGAATGTGTAAACAGTAAATGGGTAGATAGCTTTTGCAGTGTATTTTGCAGTAAGGCAAACGATTGCAAGTGGCACAAGTAAGCTATAATCACCGATCACGCCACATAATAAGAAGATAGAAGTGTAAGGAGCGTGGATACTGGCGCTAAGCACAGCCGCCATTCCTAATACCATAAAGTTGAGAGGAATAACGTGCACTCCAGAAATTGAATTGAGAATCACGGCGGTAAGTAATCCAAGGAATGCACCGACAAATAAACTAGGACCAAAAACGCCGCCATCGCCTCCAGCCGCTAAAGTGACTGATGTTATGATTGGTTTAAGAACCAGTAACATAACTGTTCCAAAGATAAAAGTCAATGTAACTTGAGGATTTGAATCTAAAAGTGCAAGTTTGATTGCGTGATAACCATCTCCATATAGTTGAGGAACAAATAAAAGTGAAATGGTTAGAATGACAGCTCCCAAAATAATTTTGTGATGATCGTGCTTAAGCAAAGCAAATTTTTCTTTACAAAACAAATAGGTCTTCGTGAAGTAAACTGAAATACCTCCAGCTAATATTCCTAATAAAATAAAAAACGGAATAGCTGAATAATTCCAATTATTAATCTTGAGAGGAAACATTGATGGCTCGTTGAGTACTATTAATAGTATTGATGCGACTGCAACAGAAATGGAACAGGCGATTACAAAAGATCGATTAAGTTTTTTTGAAATCACTTCGTATGCAAATAACACTCCTGCAATTGGACTACAAAATAATGCTGTGATTCCAGCCGCTACACCCGCGCAGATCAGCGAAGTTTTGTACCTAGCAAATAGGTTTTCTTTCTGTTGTGCAACAGATCCAATTGTTGCAGCTGCAACCACGGTTGATACTTCAATTCCCGTTGATCCTCCAAAAATTACAGTTAGGAAACCGTTGATAACATGAGATGGAATTTTGTACGCAGGAAGATTTTTTTTGCGTGAGCGTATGGTTATAAAGATCTCTTTAATGCCTTTATTTTCTTTTTTCTTAAAGAGGTATGTTCTTAAAAGTGAAATGATAGTCAAACTAAAGATCGGAAAGAAGAGAAGAAAAATCCAATTCTTTTGACTTTGTCCAAATAATAGCTGCTCGTAATGTTCGGTAATGTGCTTTAAAATAAGTCCAAGGAAAGCGGCTAGAAATCCGATTAAAACTGATACTAATACCAATTTTCGCAATCTAATCAACTTTATATTTTTCCTAACAAACGCAATTGACATTGTAAAACTATATTTTTTTGTGAATTGCAAAGTTACAACGCGCACTTCGTTTTGTCACGAAAATAATATTGAATTATAATAAAAATATGATAATCAGTGGATTTAATTGATTTTGAGCGCCTTATTTTATAATTAGATGTATAATTTATAAATGAGAGAGCTGGCATTTTTATAGCTTCGACCTAAGATAAATTTCCCCGCCCTAGCCATATTGCGAGATTTAATTTGAGGTTTATACTGTCAATTGTAGTTAATATTCTTTTAGCGAAAGCGAAAAAAATAATCTTACACGACGTAGAATTGAAGTCGAAACTGTTAGCAAGGGAATATGGCTAAAAAAAACTGTTTCAAACATTATTTAAAAATGCTTGAAACAGTCAACAAAGGATAATTAGTACATAATTGCAAAATGCGATTATTAGGTTAATTTATCCTCTCAAAATATTTAAGAAGTTTGACTTGTAACGTTAAACTTAGAATGTATTAATCAAATAAAGAATTGATTTCTTTTTTGGTTTTACCCAATTTCTGTTGAAGTTTCCCCCACATTTCATCTTCTTTACCGTCCTGGTAAGCTAGATCGTCGTCAGTAAGTTCACCATACTTTTGTTTTAGTTTTCCTTTCATTTCGTTCCAGTTTCCTTTAATTTCATCTGAATTTGGCATAATAGTTTTTTTTTTGTGGTTATTAATAAACCAAAGATCAAACTTAACTAGGCCAAAAGTATTACAGAAAAATAATTAATGTTTATAGAATAATGTTTTCACTGCGATATAAAAAGTGCTGCAGCTTTAATACTACTACTTCGCATGAGCTGACGAATATAGAATAGTGCGAATTACGATTAGAATCGGAATGAATATGGTTGCAATAATGATAGCGGGCAGTATATAAGTAATAAGTCCAAAAGCTAACGCTAATGAAACGCACAACAATTGAAAACCTAGACCATAGATTGAGACAAAAGTCATAAACCACGAATCAAAAATTTCTGACTTAGCGGCATTCCTGTCTAATTTGTAAATTATTTTGTCGAAAATACCGTAGCAGAGAAGATAAATTTTGAAAAATATGTCGACAATCTTCTGGCTTTCTCCTCCGAGTGCAATAGGTGTCTCAATTTCGAAAATCTTTGAAGTTTGATCGCCGCCAGCAGATTTATGACGTAGAATTACGTAATAAAAATTATAAAGTGTTCCTTGAAGTTGGAGACAGAAAAATGCTAGCAACATCATCCATATCGAGCTATTGGTTACGAAATATATTGCAAATAGAAATCCGAAGTTTAAAAAGAAGTCAAAAATACTATCGCAATAACGACCTATATATGATGGGGTTTTTTTGGCTCTTGCTAGCTCGCCATCGGCAGCATCAATTATGCATTTGATAACAATGAAAAATCCTGCCAAAATGAACTGCTGCTGCAGTATTAAGTAGATAGCAATTATGCCGCAAATTCCAAAGACATACGTAATATGCAAGGGTGTTATAGCAGAATGTCTTAATTTTTCTGAAATAAATATTGCAAAAGGCCTTCCGTAATCAGAGAGGTCTAGAAATGAAGTTTCAGCAGAGAGTTTGGCCATTATTAAATTCTATTTTGACAAGCGATGTAAGGTAAATGTCATCGCCGTAAGCAAGAAAAAAGCTCCGATCTGATGGGCTAAGCCTAGCCACAATGGTACAGCATAAATCAAAGTAAATACTCCCAGTGTGAATTGCAGAAATACTAAAATTACCAATGTATTTATTCCATTTTTGGCCGCTTGAGCGAGCGCAACTTTGCGACTTCTGTACCACAAAAATAATATCGATGCAACCACTATATAGGCTACAGAACGATGGACGAATTGAATTCCGCTTTTGCCTTTTGTAAATCTATCTAAATTATTATTTTCTTCTAAAAATATACTGTCGTGCATAAATTGTCCGTCGCTCATCATTGGCCAATGATTGTGAATTAATCCAGCATTAAGTCCCGCCACAAAGCCGCCGTAAATGATTTGAATTAGTAAAATGATTAATGCAACTCTGGTTATTGTGCGCAGTTGTTTTGAAATTGGAGACTTATAATCGGGATAAATCAGGTCTAGAGCAACCCAAAAAGTATATGCAAATGTGATAAAGGCAAATGTGAGGTGCAACGCGAGTCTAAAATGACTGACATCTGGATTGTCTATCAGCCCGCTTCTTACCATAAACCAACCTAAGAAGCCTTGAAAACCGCCCATGAACAATAGAACCAAACACTTTTTGATTGTCGATTTTGAAAGTCTTTTTTTAATAAGGAAGTAAACAAAAGGAATTATAAAAACCAGTCCGATGATTCGTCCGATGAATCTGTGAAACCACTCCCAAAAATATATAAATTGATAGTCTTCTAATGTGAAATCGTTGTGAATATTGATTTTCTGATACTCAGGAAACTTCTTATATTCTTCAAAAGTTTCTACCCATTTTTCGTGGGAAAGAGGAGGGAAGGTATCAGTCACTAAATGCCAGTCGGTCATTGAAAGCCCTGAATCTGTTAGCCTTGTTATTCCACCTACGACAACCATTATAAATAATAAAACACAGCCTGATAGCAGCCAAATAATAACTGCATTGTCTCTTTTAACCATTTTAATAACTTTTAAAACAAATGAAAATGACTTATTAAATAACTTTATTTTACTTTCTTAAGACCCATCTTTTCAGCTTTTTTCACTACGAAATCGTAAGCATCTTTGTAGTTATTGGGAATTTCTCCTTCGAGAATCGCTTCTTTTACGGCTTCTTTCAAAACGCCGATTTCGCGTGACGGTTTCAGATCAAAAAGTTCCATAATCTCTTCACCAGTAATTGGTGGTTGGAAATTACGAACTTGATCGCGCTCCTCAACTTCAACTAATTTAGTGCGAACATCTTCAAAATTCTGATGGTACTTTTTAAATTTGTGAGGATTCTTGGTTGTGATATCTGCTGAGCAGAGCGTCATCAAGGATTCCACATCTTCGCCAGCATCAAAAATCAATCGTCTTACTGCAGAGTCTGTAACGATCTCTTCAGAAAGCGCAATTGGTCTTGAACTCATAATAACCATTTTCTGAACAAACTTCATCTTCTGATTCAACGGCATGTGCAAACGTTCAAAAATCTTTTTCACCATTTTCCCGCCTACAAATTCGTGTGCGTGGAATGTCCAACCTATCTTTTTGTCAAATCGCTTCGTGGGTGCTTTTCCAATGTCGTGCAAAAGTGCTGCCCAGCGAAGCCAGACATCTCCAGTATTTCTAGAGATATTATCTACAACTTCTAGCGTATGATAAAAATTATTTTTATGCGTCTGACCTTCAATTTCTTCAACATTATTAAGTGCTGTTAATTCTGGAAGAATTATATCAAGAAGTCCACTTTTGTATAAAAGCAACATTCCGTGAGAAGGTTGAGGGCAAGAGAGAATTTTGTTTAATTCTTCTACAATTCTTTCTCCTGAAATAATTTCGATTCTATCTTTGTTTCGCTTGATAGAAGCAAAAGCCACAGAATCGATTTCGAACTCTAACTGCGCCGCAAAGCGTATTCCGCGAAGCATTCGCAAAGGATCGTCAGAAAAAGTAATATCTGGATCGAGTGGAGTCCGAATAATTTTATTTGAAAGATCTTTTATACCATCGAAAGGGTCTGAAAGTTCGCCGTAATTATTTTCGTTAAGTGAAAAAGCAAGTGAATTGATCGTAAAATCTCTACGTTCTTGATCTTCTTGAAGCGTGCCGCTTTCTACAATAGGATTTCGGCTATCGCGGTTGTAGCTTTCTTTGCGAGCACCCACAAATTCGATATCCATATCTTTATAGCGCAACATTGCCGTACCATAATTCTTGAAAACCTGAACTTTTGGTCGGTTCGGTAAAAGACTGGACACTTTTAACGCAAGCTCAATTCCACTTCCTACAGCTACAATATCGATGTCTTTCTTTGAATTTCTTTCCAGTATAAAATCACGAACAAAGCCTCCAATAACATAACTATCAATTCCTAATAATTGGCTTGCTTGTGCTGTAATTTTGAAGATCGGATTTTCTAATGCTTTCATAAATACAAAGGGCGAAATAATTTCAAGAAGCAAAACTGCATTTCAAAAATGCGATACTTTTGCAAGTACAAATGTTCTTATTTGCGAATAATTTTTACTTGTAAATTATTTCCAATTTTAATAATAGAAGACGGCTTTCCAGCCGGACTTTCGCGTTGCAAATTTACAACATAGTCAACTCCTTTTATAATTTCCGAACT
>JBBSQV010000155.1:0-5779 GCA_038243675.1 Flavobacteriales bacterium | reverse complement strand
TGTTAATAAGTTTGCTTTTTGAGTTTTTATTAGATTATTACAACCTTGACTATACTTATCTGAGGTTCTTCCAGGCACCGCAAATACATCTCGATTATAATCATTAGCAAGATTTGCAGTAATCAGCGACCCACCTCTTTCAGCCGATTCAATCACAATTGTAGCTTCAGACATTCCCGCCACGATACGATTCCGCCGAACAAAGTTTTCTTTATCAGGATTTCCACCACTCCAAAATTCAGTCAAGAAACCACCATTCTCCTCAATCCTGCGAACATATTTTTTATGCACACGAGGATAAATCTGACTCATTCCGTGAGCGACAACCGCAATCGTCTGAAGTCCCAGATCCATAGCTGCTTGATGCGCAACGATGTCAACTCCGTAAGCAAAACCGCTTACAATAATAGGATTTAAAGGCGCTAAATCTGAAATCAATTTTCGACAAAACTCCGTTCCGTGAGAGGTAACTTGTCGAGTGCCAACAATGCTGATGATTCGAGGGTTTTCCAAATCGATATTTCCAGCGCCAAACAAAAGCACAGGCCCGTCATAACAATGCTTCAAACGAGTGGGATAATTGTCGTCCTGGAAATACATCGTTTGTATCTGATGATTCTGAATATATTGCAATTCTTTTTCGGCTTTTTCGAAAATCGACTTATCCGCAAGGTTTTTGATAATTATAGAGCTAATCTGATTGATAGACGCAAGTTTATTTTTGGGAGTTTTAAAGACTTCCTCAGCACTTCCGCAATGCGCAATAAGTTTTTTGGCCATCACATCGCCCACGCCTTCCACTTTCTGAAGCGCCAAAACGTGCAACAAATCATCTTCTTTCATAGCTATCGATTTGAAATTGAAATGTATACAATTTTGCTGTAATTGTTAATAAATTTTGTTGATAAAAATATATTCATCAGAAGCTTTGCTTAACTTTGTTTTTATGAAAATCGCACAGCACATTTCGCAGCTTTTATACAGATACCAATGTGTTATGGTACCCGGTTTTGGTGCATTCCTGACAGAAACCCAGTCGGCACAAATGCAGCAAGGCACGCATACTTTTTTCCCGCCAAAAAAACTTTTGTCTTTCAATGCACAGATAAAAAATAACGACGGACTACTTGCTAATTATATCGCGCGTCACGAGAAAATCTCTTACGAAGAAGCGGTTGTAATGATTCAGCACGAAGTTGCAATTTGGCAATCTATGCTTGACACAAATCAGGCTGTGACCCTTAACAATATTGGTTTTCTAAATCTTAATGACGATCAAAATATCGTATTTTCTCCCAATGCACAGAAAAATTACCTCGCCGAGTCCTTTGGTCTTAGCGCTGTAAACGTAGAGGCGATTGAGAGAATTGCAGTAGAGAATTTATTGGCAGCAAGCGAGCAGCCAAATACAGTTTTCGACCGTAAGGTTGAAATTGTTCACGAAGAAGTTGCCGAAACTCCAGTTGTCGCGATCAATACCCAAAAACGCCGTCCATACCTGCATTATGCAGCCGTTTTGGTCTTGGCTTTGGCAGTTACCGGAAGCGTTGGATACAATTTTTTCCAAACACAAGTGGCGGCAGATACGTTGCAGGTTCAAAATGAAGTGCAGCAAGAAGTGCGCGCCAAAATTCAGGAAGCAACATTCTTTATCGAAAATCCAATTCCATCGGTGACGCTCAATGTTAGAGACACTAAAATGCCCTACCACGTTGTTGCTGGAGCTTTCAGAAACGTTGATAATGCAGAGAAAATCTTCCAGAAATTGAGCGATGCAGGTTACAAATCCAAAAAGCTAGAAGTGAACAATTTCGGATTAACTCCAGTTATTTACGGCAGTTTTACATCGTATACTGAGGCCTACAAGCTGATGAAATCTATTCAGAAAACCGACAATCCTGACGCTTGGCTTCTTATCAAAGAGTTATAAAATTTTATAAAAATAGTTACAATCCGCATTTCTCTTTAGAGGAAATTGCGGATTTTTTTTGGGCGTGTCTCTTTGGGCCGGGCTTTACGCTCACAATCTTTGTTGTGGCTTTTGCTCCGCAACGCCACAACAAAGGATTTGCTTCGCCAGTTCGCAAAAGCTCGGGTCCGCTGCAATCCCTCACGCAGACTTGTGGTAACATTGGAGTGATGTGGTTGATTGGGCACTATACCTAAGTCCGATCTATTTCTGGATAGAGCTATAATTTTTAGAGCAAAGTTTGCAAAATGAGAACGCAAAGTTCGCAAGGTTAAGCGCAAGAGTTTATCTCCTGCAAGGTTTTTTTTGAACCTGGTAGGTATGTTCGAAGATTTTGGAAGCAAAAACACTTTAAAAATGCTATTAGATATCTGAACGTAAACTAATTCAAATGATTATAATTATTAATACCTAGAAGGTTTTAGAAACCTTGCAGGAAAACCGAAAAGATTGAGTTCTATTATGTGGTTTGCTTCGCCGTTCGCAAATGCTCGGGTCAAAGACCGTCCCTCACGCCAACCTCTAGTAGCATTGAAGTGAGGTGGTTGAAAGATGATTGTTTTTAAAATTATACTACCTAAAATTGGATACTCACAACCTGTCATTTCGACGAAGGAGAAATCACATAATATTGGATTGAGATTTGCTGTTTGATGCGATAGTCATTAGTTCATTATTGTTTTGGTGTTCCTTCGTCAAGATTACAAGCTTGCAGAGATGTTTGCGAGTAAATTTTCTAAGATTGTTGGTGGTGGAAAGAAATCTAATCTTTAAATAATTGAACTCGAGCAGCAGATGCGATTGCTTCGTTCCTCGCAATGACAGTTTCGCGGATGTAGCTTGTGAGGATGATTTTTCTAACCCAACTTGCGATCGCAAGAAATCTAATATTTAACGAAAAAGGTTAAGCATCAGATGCGATTGCTTCGTTCCTCTCAAAGACACTTTTGATAAATAACGCATACATCTTATCTTGGAGAAGCTTTCTGAGGTCTTAGACTATGTAGCCGGGCACCTGCCCATTGAAAATTCCGCAAAATCAAAAACTGTCTGAGCGAAGCGAGTTTTTTTGAATTAGGAATTGAGATGATGGTAGGTCGGTGAGTAGTCCGTCCTAGACTTATTTGTTTCTTTTTGTCGCGATGCCAAAAAGAAAGAAAATGAATTTTTTAAAAATATTTCTCCTCGAAAAACTTATAACCACAAACTTGTCATTTCGACGAAGGAGAAATCACATAATAATGGATTTTAATTTGATGGATGACTTGAGTTGAATATCTAGGGAATATGTGTTCAATATTTTAAGTTTTTATGGATATTTACAGCAATAGAAAGTTCTATATTAAAGAAGTAAGGTTGAGCCTCAAATGAGATTGCTTCGCCAGTTCGCTGTCGCTCGTGTCTTCCTTCCTCAGGATGACAAGTTTGTGGAGATGGTTTGTGAAAAAGCTTTCCGATTTTATTTGAGGTTGCAAGTAATTTAAATTTTAAACAAATGAAGTTGAGCAGCAGATGCGATTGCTTCGTTCCTCGCAATGACAATTTCGCGGAGGTGGTTTACTTGCGCCATTTTAGAGATTCCTTTATAAGCATTTCTACCATATCATAAAAAACTAATTTCTTGATAATTAGAATTAAGTTGTATCTTTGTATGGAAACATAGAAAGCTGAGGAATGAATAAATTTAATATAATTTTTTTGACTGAAGCAAGGGATTTTCTTCTAGAATTAGACGAGAAAAGCCGTGATAAAATAATTTTCAATATTGACAAATCGAAAATTAAAAATGATAGTGAGCTTTTTAAAAAGCTGCAAGGAGAAATCTGGGAATTTAGAACTCTTTACAACAAAACATATTTTCGAATCTTCGCCTTTTGGGACAAGACGGAGAAAATAGAAACATTAGTTTTAGCAACTCACGGACTTATAAAGAAAATAGGAAAAACTCCTGAGAAAGAGATCGAGAAGGCTGAGAAACTAAGATTAAGATACTTTGAACTAAAAAACAATAGAAATGAAAAATAAAGAAGAATTGGAA
Organism: Flavobacteriales bacterium; assembly: GCA_038243675.1. Lineage (GTDB taxonomy): Bacteria > Bacteroidota > Bacteroidia > Flavobacteriales > Flavobacteriaceae > Flavobacterium. The sequence goes on along the minus strand of JBBSQV010000155.1, from coordinate 1,772 downwards.
ATGTTTTCATTTGACGAAATAAAAAATGAATTTATTGGAGAAGCAGGAACTGAAAAGCGAATTCTGTACGAACAAGAACTTCAAATGGAAATCCTTGGCGATTTGATAAAAAAAGTTCGTCTGGAAAGAAATATGACACAAGAAGAGCTAGGGAAATTAATTGGAGTTCAAAGAGCACAAATTTCGAAACTTGAAAATAATACTACAAACGTAACTGTTGAAACGATTTTGAGAGTATTTAGTGCTTTGAAGGCAAAAGTAAATTTCAACGTTGAAATTTTGGATGATACCGTTATAGTGCCAGGAGAATGTTCAATGATTTAAAGATATTTCTTAGTTTGCGATGGTAGGAAATCTCAACTCTGGAGAAATGCAGTTGAGCCGCAGATGGGACTGCTTCGCCAGTTCGCTGTCGCTCGTGTCTTCCTTCGTCAGTATGACAATTTTGTGGAGATGGTTTGTGAAAAAGCTTTCCGATTTTATTTGAGGTTGCAAGTAATTTAAATTTTAAACAAATGAAGTTGAGCAGCAGATGCGATTGCTTCGTTCCTCGCAATGACAATTGTTATAATTTCTGCAAAACGAGATAATGACAACTTCTCTAGCCCCGATTGCAGCGGCATCCTCTTTATGGTTGCGCGAAGCAGCAACTATGAAGAGATACAGCGAAAAGCGGGAAATAGCTCCAAAAAAAAGTACATATTCTTATCAAACAATCTATTCAATCCTAGTCTTCTTAAAATTATCCTAGACAGTCCCATTTCTAAACCCACAATACTATCTTTGTTAAAAAAAAGAATGCAAGCAAGAACACCTTCAGAATCTGCTACTATTGCGACTGATATCGTATTACCAAGTGAAACAAATCCGCTGAACAACCTTTTTGGAGGGGAACTTTTGGCGCGTATGGATAGAGCTGCAAGTATTGCCGCCCGTCGTCACGCAAGATGTATCGTTGTTACTGCATCCGTAAACCACGTGGCTTTTAATAAAGTGATTCCGCTGGGGACTGTGGTAACAATCGAAGCGAAGGTTTCGAGAAGCTTTAATACTTCGATGGAAATCTATATCGATGTGTGGACGGAAGACGTGATTTCGGGAGATAAAAGTAAAGCAAATGAGGCAATTTATACATTTGTGGCGGTTGACGATTCGGGCACTCCGACAAAAGTTCCTGAACTTAAACCTGAAACGCCACTTGAAATCGAACGGTTTTCTGCAGCTTTGCGTCGTAAACAATTGAGTCTTGTGCTTGCTGGAAAAATGAAACCACACGACGCGACGGAGTTGAAGGCGCTGTTTAATTAGTTTACGGTTGACAGTTTACAGTTTACAGCGGATGGAGAGTAGCTGTTAGCGGTCAGCCTTTAGACTTGTTGAAAATTAAGATTTAAGGTTTCCGTAAAATAAATAATGATTATCAGTATTGAAGTGATAGTTATACGACAGTCAAACTGTGTAACGTATATTTGAAATTTATTTTTTATCTTTAAGTTATTGGTTTCTATTCATCAAACTGTAGGATCAAAAACTATAAGTTATCAAATGCGACCTATTTTAAAACTAAAAAACTAATCCAAACTGTTAATTGATAACTGATAACTGATAACTATTCCAAAAACCGTAAACCGTAAACTTATAACTATCCTAAAACTAAATCCTATGAGAATATTTTATTTCCTTTCGTTACTAATGTGTGCAACTCTGATCAGTTGTGGTAGCACAAATTCTGAAGATAACTTGCTGGTTATCGTTAAATATAAAACACAGCC
>JBBSQV010000154.1:0-5795 GCA_038243675.1 Flavobacteriales bacterium | reverse complement strand
GGCTATTCTTTTCCGATCTTCCTCGTAGCTTTTGCTCGGCAAAGCCACAACATAGGATTTGCTTTGAAAGTTCGCTTCGCCCGGGTACCACGTCATCCTTCTTGCAAAATCGTTGAAATTCAAAACTGTTTTTAAGTTGAAAACATCTTTAACTTGACCACCTTAAATGTGAAAATCGTCCGCCATAATAGCAAGTATTTAACCGATTTTAGGATAACGATGTAAGAAAAGAGATCGATTGATAGGTGATTTTCTTGTTTCAAACGCCCGATACAAGACGTCTTTAAAAACGGTTTTTGCAGTTCATTTGACTAGCAGAGTTCTTTCCGCGAAAGCGTAATTCTTATTAAAAAAATTTGAAAATCACCACTCATTCACCTTGTTTGCATCCATCTTTAAAAATATAAATAGTAAAATCGTGAACGCCCAAAGTCCCGATCCTCCATAAGAAAATAAAGGAAGAGGCACTCCAATTGTAGGGAAAATCCCCACCACCATTGCGATATTTACAAAAAAGTGAATGAATATTATTGCGGCTACACAATATCCGTAGACTCGGCTAAATTTGGTTTTCTGTCTTTCTGATAAATAAATAACGCGTAATATTAAAGCTAGAAAAAGACCGATAACTACCAGCGATCCTGCAAAACCCCATTCTTCACCAACAGTTGTAAAAATATAATCCGTATGCTGCTCGGGTACAAAACCTCCTTTTGTTTGAGTTCCTTCCAGAAATCCTTTCCCTAACCATCCGCCTGAACCAATTGCAATTTCTGACTGATTTGTATTGTAACCGACTCCTCGCAGATCAACTTCCTTACCTAATAATATATTAAAACGGTCACGGTGGTGCTGCTTAAAAACATTGTCAAAAACATAATCTACAGAGAATACAAATCCCGAAATAAGAGCTACAACTATTGCACTCATAATGATATTTCTGTTGGCAATACGGCTTCGGAAATAAACAATTGCAGTGATAACTGAGGCAAGCGTAATAATGATCCAAGTGTCTACAATCAGTGCCATCATAAAGACCACAATCGCGATAAAACCTGTCCAGATGTACCATGCTGGCAGGCCTTCTCTGTACAGAACAACTAAAAATATGGTGTAAATGAGCGCACTTCCAGGATCTGGCTGCGGCAGAATCAACATTATTGGTAAGAATACGATCAGCAAAGCTTGAACTTGCCTTGCAGGATCTTTCAAGTTTACTTGAACGTCACTCAGGTATTTGGCCAAAGCCAAAGCGGTGGCGGTCTTGGCAAATTCAGAAGGTTGAATCGTAAAAGAACCAATTGCGTACCAACATCGCTGACCAGCAATAGTTTTTCCAAAAACGAATAGTCCCGCAAGAAGCACTAGAGAAATGGCGAAAATAATGGTCGCATATTTCTCGTAAAACTTACCGTCCACAGACAGAACAACGATGATGAGTGGAACTGTGAAAATTATAAATAGCAGTTGTTTTCCGTAAAATTCACTAAAATCAAAAGCTGTGCTCGTTTCTATAGGCAATGAAGAAGAGTAAATATTGAGCCAACCCATAATGAGAAGTGCGGTGTAAATAAATACACTTAACCAGTCTAGATTGCTTTTTACACTTTGATTTTTCATTTAGAAATTCTTCTTTTTTTTTAATTTTCTATTTCGCTGCTATCAATCGCAGTCGGTTTTAAGACTTTCTGCATCATGGCGTTTATAGCTTCCATATTGCCTTCTTTAACCTCGTATTTTGCATATTCAGATTGAAGACTTCCCTCAAGCATTCTTTTTTCGAGGTCTACACGAGTAATTGTTCCTCTCAAATACTTCTCAATCATTAAACTCGCCATCGGGCCTGCCCATCTAGCGCCCCAGTATCCATTTTCTACAAATACGGCAACTGCAATCTTTGGATTGTCTTTTGGAGCAAATGCCACGAAGATCGAGTGATCTTGAAGTTTTGTACGCTTCCCATTTATCTTGGCAAAGTTTTCGGCAGTACCTGTTTTTCCGCAGATCTCGATTCCCTCAACTTGTAAGGAACGTGCCGTTCCCATATTATAAACATCAAAGAGTCCGTCAATTACAGGTTCAAAATACTTTTTGTTGATTGTTGTTTCGTGCTTGGTGACAAATTTTTTATCAATATTCTCATTTTCAATTTTTTTGATAATATGAGGTGTAAAATAATGTCCTCGATTTGCTACAGCCGCCATCATATTTGCAAGTTGAATTGGTGTCATCAAAACTTCGCCCTGACCAATTGAATTAGAAACAATTGTGGTACTTCGCCAGCCGCCGTTTGGATAAATACGCTTATAAGTTTTTGAATCTGGTGCGTTGCCAGGTCTGCCTGTGGGCAGATCATATCCCATAAATTTACCAAGGCCAAAACTTTTTAAGTGATTTGCCCAAACATCTACACCATCCGCAGGCTTTTTGTATTTGTTGATCGTCTTCATAAATGCACTAGCGAAATAGGTATTACAGGAATTATAAATACCAGCGTGAAGCCTAATAGTTCCAGAATCATGGCATTTCATAAATCTTCCCCTTGCATAACTAAAACCATGGTTGCAAACAAAAGCTGTCTGCTGGTCGATTACTTCTTCTTGCAAAGCAATTAATCCTGTTAAGATTTTGAAAGGTGACCCTGGTGGATATTCTGCCAGTAGTCCTCGGTCATATAGCGGTTTGGCGATTGAATCATGGTATAATTTGGTATAATTTCTCGAACGTTCTCGCCCTACTAAAATTGAAGGATCATAGGAAGGTGCTGTAACTAAAGCTAAGATTTCTCCTGTTGCCGGTTCGATAGCGACAATTCCTCCACGTTTATTTATCATCAACTCTTCTCCGTATTTCTGAAGTTCCAAATCGATTGTTAATGTAATATCTTCTCCCTGAACCGCTATTGTATCGTACTTTCCGTCTTTATAAGATCCAATATCTCGGTTGAATTTATCTTTCTGAATATATTTTACTCCTTTTACTCCGCGTAAAACATTTTCGTAACTTTCTTCAACCCCTTGGCGACCAATTAAATCTCCACTGATGTAGTATGGGTTTTTGTCAATAATTGCTTCGTTTACCTGTGTGATGAAACCAAAAATATTAGCGCCAAATGTCACTTGATAATCTCTCAAAGATCTCTTCTGAATTTCAAAACCTGGGAATTTTCGAATTTTTTCCTGAAAAGCTGCGTATTCACTTTTGTTAAGTTGTGGCAGAAATACGGATCGCAGTCTTGGACTGTAAACTTTTGCTTTTTCAATTTTGCTGATATATTCCTCCTTGGTGATATTTAATAATCGGCAGAATTCCAAAGTATCAATGTTTTTCAGCTCTCGCGGAATTACCATAATATCGTAGGATGGCTGATTTGCTACAAGAAGTTTTCCTTTTCTATCGTAAATATAACCTCGTTCAGGATAGTCGTACTTAATTTTAATAGCATTATTGTCAGATTTCAGCTTTAGAGTTTCGTCTACAACTTGCAAATAAAATAGTCGCATCAATAATAAAACTGCTGCGACGATGACCATGGATGGAAGTAATAACTTTCTCATCGTTTGGAAGGTTTAAAAATGTAAATAAGAATAATGCTCAAAACAATTGTGAAAACTGTACTTCCTAAAGTTCTTAGTAAAATATCCCAAATATTTCTAAGCCTGAAAACTTCCAGCAAAAACAACGTAAAATGATGTATAATAACTGCAACTAGCAGAAACGAAAATCTTTCTGATGTCAATACATCGTTTAGTCGAATTGTCTGATATTCATAACTAACACCAAAAGAGAATTTGAATATGGTAGGTCTTGCATACGCGAGCATTACACATGCTGCGGCATGAACACCTCCTGAATTAGAAAACATATCAACCATTATTCCCAATAAAAAACTAGAGAGCAAAAGACCTACTTTATTTCCATCAACTGGATATAAAATTATAAACAATATATAAGGGAATGGAGTTAAAAACCCAAACAGGTTGATATTATTAAAAATAATAACTTGTGCAGCAAGCAGCAAAATAAAACGGACGATATTGAGCAAAATTGTACTATTCACCTTTGCTTGCTTTTTCTAAATTAATAATTTCTTCTCTGTGTTTACTTTTAATTATATACACATGTCCAAGATTAGTCATATCATTAAACAGTTTCACGTTTAACGTATAATAGTTGGTTTCGTTATCGATATAAATCTTGTCAATAATACCGATGTTAACGTCCGATGGAAAAATGCCAGATTGAACTCCTGTTACAACTGTATCTCCTTTTTTAATTGCAGCCAATCGAGGTACGTCAATCAACTGGACAAAGCCAGTACTTTTACCGTTCCAAACGAGCGTTCCAAAGTGATTTGATTTTTTAATTTTGGCATTGATCTGAGACTTAGTATTTAAAATACTAATGACCGTGGAGTAATTCTTAGAAGTTCTGTCTATAATTCCCACAACTCCCGCGTCATTAATGACACCCATATCTGCTTTGACATCGTCTTTTGAACCCACATTCAACGTCAAATAATTTTCAAAAACATTGTATGAGTTGTGAATTACTTTTCCTAAAATAATATTGGTTTTGTCAACTCCAGGAATACTGTCGTAAGGTTGAGTAGAAGTAGAATCTTTGATGTTGAAGAAAAGCGTTTTAAGTCGCGCGTTTTCACGAGCTAACTGCTCATTCTGATCTTTTAAATGGAAATATTCGCTCACAGAACTTACTTGCTCGTACACACCTCCAGTAAGGAAATTTGCAGAGCTAATAATTTTACTTCTGTGAAAAGAGTGTGCTTGAATTGTGAGTGCGAATGAGATTATTAAAAGCAACAAAAACAGTATCCTAGTACTGTTTTTTAATATAAAATTGAATATTTGTTGCATTTGTTAAATCAGATTTGCGATTGTAATCTTTGTTTGTAATTGAGGCCTGCGAGGCAAGATCTGAGAACGTACATTATTTTATAAGAATACTTTTAAATTTCGTGATGTTTTTTAAAGCCATTCCTGTTCCTCTAACTACTGCTCTCAACGGATCTTCGGCGATATAAACCGGAAGATCTGTTTTTTGAGAAATTCTTTTATCCAAACCTCTTAACATAGATCCTCCACCTGCAAGATAGATACCTGTGTTGTAAATGTCGGCTGCTAATTCTGGAGGAGTCTGAGATAAAGTTTCCATAATAGCGTCTTCAATTCTCTGTATAGACTTGTCCAATGCTTTGGCAATTTCACGAAAAGAAACTTCTACTTGTTTTGGTTTTCCTGTAAGAAGATCACGTCCCTGAACAGACATATCATCTGGAGGAGTTTCAAGATCTTCGTTTGCAGCTCCGATAGCAATTTTTATTTTTTCTGCAGTACTTTCTCCAACAAATAAGTTGTGCTGAGTACGCATATAGTATACAATATCATTTGTGAAAACGTCACCAGCAATCTTTACAGATTTGTCACAAACGATTCCGCCAAGAGCTATTACAGCGATTTCTGTTGTACCACCACCTATATCAACGATCATATTTCCTTTAGGCTGCATAATATCGATACCAATACCGATTGCCGCTGCCATTGGCTCATGAATCAGGTAAACTTCTTTCCCATTTACGCGTTCACATGATTCTTTTACCGCACGCATTTCAACTTCTGTAATGCCAGATGGAATACAGACAATCATGCGCAAAGCAGGAGTAAACAAACGTTTCTTAAGGGCAGGAATGCTTTTGATAAACATGCTTATCATCTTTTCTGACGCATCAAAATCGGCAATAACTCCATCCTTCAAAGGACGAACGGTCTTTATGT
>JBBSQV010000153.1:0-5874 GCA_038243675.1 Flavobacteriales bacterium | reverse complement strand
GACATTTAAATTATTACCTCTACTCCTACTTTTTATTTTAGGGTCTTGTAGCTCTGTAAGAGTTGCACAAGACTTCGACAAAAATGTAGACTTCACAAATTACAAATCATTCGCTTTCTTTAAAGCAGGAATTGATAAAGTCGAAATTTCTGATCTTGATAAGAAAAGAATTTTACGTGCTGTTGAACAAGAAATGACTGCAAAAGGCTTTACAAAAAGCGAAACTCCAGATGTACTTGTAAATATATTTACAAAATCTAGCGAGCAAGTTAATATAAACAATTACAATAGCGGAATTGGTTTTGGATATGGCTACGGATACGGTTTTGGATACAATCCGTGGATGTACGGGGGACAAACTTCCGTTAGCACATCTACAGAAGGAACTCTGTATATCGACCTTATTGATGCAAAGAAAAAAGAATTGATTTGGCAAGGAGAAGGAACAGGAGTTTTAACTCAAAATACTGGAAACAAAGAAAAACGTATTCAGGAATTTGTCGCAAAAATCCTTTCGCAGTATCCACCAGCGAAAAAATAAAAATAAAAAATGCCAGCTTTAAGTTGGCATTTTTGTTTACTTTTTGTACTTAAATCTATTGTTATGGCGGCAGATAAAATATTTATTGCACATCCAACTACTAATGAGCAAATTGACGCGCTAAAAGCTTTTGCAAAAAAAATCAACATTGATTTTGAAGTAACTGCTAAAGAAGATACCATTTATTTTTGTGAGGAATTGCAAAGTAGTTTGAATCAGGTTCAAGAAATTATAATTGGAAAGCTGCCTAAAGAGTCTGCTAAAGATTTTTTGAATGAATTAGGATGTAATTACAACTCCCGATTTTAGAAAGATTTTCAAACAGTTTTATAAAAAATATTCCTCTTTAAAAGACGACTTATCTTAGCTTATCGACAAATTTGAAAATGATTATTATATTGGAACATATTTAGGAATTAATCTTTTCAAAATTAGGTTAGCAATAGGAAGTAGAAATAAAGGAAAATCCTCTGGAGCCAGAATTATTTATTACTATTTTTCAATCGATAAAGAATTTCCTAATTTATATTTTCGATAAAAGTGAAATTGAAAATATTCTTAAAGATGCTCTGCTGAAGATTTTGAAGAATGCTGGTTTGTCTTAGCCCTAAAATAATTGTTATAAAGAATCCAGTCGTATAATAGACTATTACAATTCTGAATATATATATTTTATTCCATATCCAAATCTAACAATTTACAGAAGTTATACCTTTTGACATAGCACAGAGGTTTGTCAAAAACTATCGAAAAATTTGCCAAAAAGAGGAATAGACACTATATCTTTGTGCACTTATTATAACTATGGCTCCTACCCTACTTTCATCCCCATTGCAAGGCTTTACCGATTTCAGATTCAGAAATGCATTCAATCATTACTTTGGCGGGATTGATACTTTTTATTCTCCCTACATCCGACTAAATGGAAAGTTGAAAATAAAGCAATCGTATGAAAATGATATACTGCCAGAAAATAATACGACCATAGAAGTAATTCCGCAAATTATTACTAACGATGCGGAAGAGTTTATATTTGTGGCAAAATATGTTCAAAGTTTGGGCTATAAAGAATTGAACTGGAATTTAGGATGTCCGTATCCGATGGTTGCCAAATCTGGAATGGGCTCTGGATTAATTTGCAATACGCCAAAAATCAATGAAATCTTGGATAGAGCTCATAATGAAACTGATATTTTGGTTTCGATGAAAATGAGAATGGGCTACGATAATGCTTCAGAAATTCTGAATACATTTCCAGTTTTAGACCAATATCCGCTTAAAAATATTGCCATTCACGCTCGAATTGGGAAACAACTTTATAAAGGTCCAGTAGATTTAGATGCCTTTGAAAAATGCCTGACAGGCACTAAACATAAGTTGTATTACAACGGTGATATTACAAGTGTGGCTGCATTTAAAAAGATAAAAGAGCGATTTCCATCAATTGATCACTTTATGATTGGCCGTGGATTAATTGCAGATCCGTTTCTACCAAGTATGATCAAGAATAATACTACCGAATATCCAGAAGATAGATGGTCTATATTTTCGGATTTTCACGATACGATTTACCAACAGTATGATGAATATTTAAGTGGACCAACGCCTATACAAATGAAAATGCTTGGTTTTTGGGAATACTTTTCGGAAACTACTTTCAATCCTCACAAAACGTACAAAGCGATCAAAAAAGCAACAAATCCTTTTAAGTATAAACAAGCGGTTGCGGAGATTTTTGCTAACGAAATGAAAGTTGAAAAGAGTTTTAAGAAATAGGTTTTTTGGTTATTTTCTGGTGGTACTCGAAGACATTTTACATAAACTTAGTATCCTGACAAAGGAAGGATTTTGCCAGTGAATCAATTTTTCGCTTGATGGTTACTTTATCTTATCACGAATAAAACATACTCTCAAAATTGTCATTTCGACAAAGGAAACCCGAGCTTTTGCGAACTGGCGATGCAAATAACATAGTAAAAAAGCAGAATTCAAGTCAAAAAGGAGGAAGTTCCAAGAGCGATACGAAAAATCTATTTTCAAACCCTTACCCACAAACTTGTCATCCTGACGAAGGATGGATCTCATTAGTAGCTCGGTTTCGTTTCAAAATAGCATCGTTTTTTCTGCTGGATACAAGTCATTAAATTTAAAAAATTAATGAAAATTTGTTAATGCTTACCACTTCTCAGCCTTTCATCAATGGACAAATTAATAAATTCAATTACTTCCACCTTACCGAAATCTTTATATAAGGGATTTAAAATAATATTTGATTCTAAACCTACAATTGTAGATGGAACACGTAGAGCGAAAAAATCTCTGTTCTTAGATAATTTTGTAAAAATGTCTGCAGTTAGATTAGAATATGGATATTGATTCCAACCATCTGGAATTGCTTTTAATTCTTCGATCAAGATATCGTCTGGAAATTTAATCTTTGCTACTAATATTTCTTTTGGTAAATAAGCAATGTTCTCAGAGTGGACATAGTATTCTAATAATGCCAACGAAATGTTTTCTGAGCAATAAACAGCTCTCGTTCCAACTTGATTCCATCTACCTCCTACTTTTTCAGCTCCTACTCCGGAAAGTGTAGCTTCCTTATATTTCAGATTAGCTACTCGATAAACAATCATCAGCTATAAACATTATATTGAATTCTTACAATTTCGTTTTCTACTATTTCGAAACCAAAACTACAATCAAGTAATTCAAAGGGTATTTTGTTTCCAAGAGGTTTTGACGGAATCATTAGCCATTTTTTGAAATCATCTTTGGAATCAAATACGTCATAACCCAATCCAAATAATCTTGCTATCTCATATATTCTTTCTGAAGTTTCCTTGCTGTAAACATTTTTCTTTTGCATACTGCTTATAGAACCTGGAAGTATATGTTCAAATTCTTTTTCAGTAGATCCTGTATATTGTATCAATTCTTTCCAATCCAATTTCGTCACACCTTCTCGAATTCGATCTATTAACTCCATTCTATAGCTTGGGCCATCATTAACATTCATAACTACCCAAGAAGGCGAGAATTTAGCTGTTTTGATGTGTACCTCAGCTGTTTTCAGATTTTTGCTTCTAGATTTCCCTAACGTATTGCTTATGCCTTTAGTTTCCATAATTGTATAATTACATTTATATGATAGTAAATATACAATAAATAATTGTGACTATGTTGCTGGGTAATTTTATTTAACTTCTCTCCACAAAATTATCATTCTGACGAAGGAACATACGGGCAATAGTGAACTTCCTAAAGCTATACAAAATTTCTATTTTCAAACCCTTACCCACAAATTTGTCATCCTGACGAAGGAAGGATCTCATTAGAGTCAATGTTATTTCCTTTAATTTTAATTCTTATCCATTAAACGAGTTGAGAGCAACATAAAAAAAGCCGCTTCAGAAATGAAACGGCTTAGTATATTACAATCACAATTGACTTAGTAATTCAACAACTCTTCAATCTTAGCTTTTACTTTATCAACATTCGGAATCATCGTCTGTTCCAAAATGCTATTCAAAGGAATGGCAGGCATATTTTCAGAACCAATTACCATTACTGGAGCATCAAGATATTTAAAACATTTTTCTTGAATCATTCCGGCAAGGCTTCTTGCGAAACTATTATTTGTTGGTTCTTCTGTGACAACAAGGCATTTTTTGCTTTTTCGAACAGAGGCCAAAATTCCTTCTTCGTCAAGCGGTGCTAATGTTCTTAAATCGATGATTTCAACAGACTCTTTCATATCAGCAGAGGCATTAAGAGCCCAATGAACTCCCATTCCGTAGGTAATAATGGTTAATGTTTCACTTGTATCGTTCGGCCAAATTTCTTGCACAATAGTACTTTTGCCGAAAGGCAGAATATAATCTTCACTCGGCTCATTACAACGCGCCATATCTGTCCCTTTAAGTTTTGACCAATATAGACCTTTATGTTCTAGGATAACGACTGGATTCGGGTCGTAATAGGCTGCTTTGAGCAATCCTTTCAGGTCGGCACCATTACTCGGATAGGCAATCTTGATTCCGCGGATGTTGGTAAGCACACTTTCTACAGAAGACGAGTGATACGGGCCGCCAGAACCATAGGCTCCAATCGGCACACGCAGCACCATACTTACTGGCCACTTTCCATTCGAAAGATAGCAAGACCTGCTCACTTCTGTAAATAATTGATTGAGGGCTGGCCAAATATAGTCAGCAAACTGAACCTCAACAATCGGCTTTAATCCAACCGCCGACATTCCAACTGTTGAACCAACGATAAACGCTTCCTGAATAGGTGTATTAAAAACTCGTTGATCTCCAAATTTCTGTGCCAAAGTAGCGGCTTCACGGAAAACTCCACCAAGTCGTCCTCCAACATCTTGACCGTATAAAAGACTTTCGGGATGTTTGCGCATAATTTCTTCTACAGCAAAAAGTGCACAATCTACCATTACAACTTTCTCGTCGCGCTGAGGATTGCGTTCTCCTTTTTCTTCTGTAATTGGTGTTGGAGCAAAATCGTGTGTAAATAAATCTGCAGGTTCAGGATCTTCGGCAGCTTGTGCCTTGACAAAATCTTCTGCAACTTTATTTTTCGCTTTTGCTTCTATTGAATTTATTTCCTCTTCTGTCGCTCCAACAGCTTTAAGCTGATTGATAAGCACAGGATACGGATCTCTAGTTTTTGCTTCTTCAAGATCATCACGATACCATTCCATTCTCACCCCAGAAGTATGGTGGTTGAGCAACGGCACTTTTGCGTGAAGCAAAACTGGTCTGCGCTCTTCACGAATAATTTTTATCGCTTTCTGAACGGTTTCGTAACTCTCTTGAAAGTTTGCTCCGTCAATTGTAAAAGCTTCTAATCCGTGAAATCCTTTGCTATACTGATAAGCATCTTGAGCTCTCGTTTCGGCAGCAGTTGCAGAAATATCCCAACCATTATCCTGAATAAGATAAAGTATCGGCAATTGCTTTAATGCAGCCATCTGGAAAGCTTCGGCAACTTCTCCCTCCGTAACAGATGCATCGCCAAGTGAACAAACAACTAAAGGTTTTTCAGACAAAGATTTATTTTCAATTCCCGTTTGTTCTTTATACCAAAAACCCATCGCCGCTCCAGTTGCAGGAATTGCCTGCATTCCAGTTGCTGATGATTGATGTGGAATTTTTGGTTTATCAGCGTCATTTAAACTTGGATGGCAGTAATAAGTGCGTCCTCCCGAGAAAGGATCGTCTTTCTTCGCCATTAATTGCAGCATCAAATCGTAAGGTTGCATTCCGATTCCCAGCAACATTGCATCATCACGATAATACGGAAATGCATAATCT
>JBBSQV010000152.1:0-5912 GCA_038243675.1 Flavobacteriales bacterium | reverse complement strand
AGTGTTTTTAAACCCTTCCTAACTCACTCAAAATGTCTCAAAGAACTTGCGCCCTTTCGGGTGGGCAAATGTAAAACGAAAATTAGAATCTCACAAACTTTATTTTATCTAAATTTCTCCAGATTTAAAGTTTCAATTTTCTAATATTTCAAATAACTTGCCGCTGATTGCGGGTGCAAAAGTAACACTTCTTTTGACATAAACAATCATAAAAATGTAAAAAAAGATGATTATTTTGTAAGGTGCTCATTTAAAGATTAAAAGACTGAAATATAAAGATTGGTCTATCAAAATATAGGAAGATTGCATGCTCAAAGGCAGTAGAAAGCTAAAAAAAGAATAAGTAACACGTACATCAGCCAAATTCACCGACAAAGTAAAAGTCCCAGAGGGACGGCGTTATTGTAGCCCGCTGCTTTAGCTGCGGGTAAACAGAATTATGATCAAGCAGAAAGTCCCGTAGGGACGGGATTATAATTAAGCGATCATAATAGTAGAGAAAAATCATTTCAGAAAAATAAATCTCTCGTTGGATTGTATCGAATACAATTTCAATCGCATTAGCGTCGCAAATTTTGCGTTTTTATAAGGGTCGTCCCAACGGGACTGAAATGGCTAATCTATTTGTAAACCCACGGTTGAAACCGTGGGCTACAATAAGGGTCGTCCCGATGGGACTGACTTGGGTTAAAGATTAGTAATCTATAAGAAAAAAATCAAAGGTTTAAAAATTCATGTGTTCGCCTACGAAAATCAGGGCTTCGAGTTATCCCTATGCATCCAAGTAATTTCCTTGTAATTATAACGTAACATAGAAAATTAAAGAACATAGTAAAGTCCCATAGGGACGGCATTATTGTAACCCCCTGCTTTAGCTGCGGGTAAACAAAATTACGATCGAGCAGAGAGTCCCGTAGGGACGGGATTACAATTAAGCGGTCATAATGATAAAGATGAGTAATTTCTTTGTGATTAAAACGTAAAATAGAAAATTAAAAGACAAAGTAAAGTCCCATAGGGACGGCATTATTGTAACCCGCTGCTTTAGCTGCGGGTAAACAGGAGTACGATCGAGCAGAAAGTCCCGTAGGGACGGGATTATAATTATGCGGTTTTGGAGAAATAAATGTTTCCAACTTTTGATCTGCGTGATCCCACAACATTTCAGAAAAATTGATTTTCGAAAAATTAATCTCAGGTTGGACTGTTTCGAATATCATTTTTACTGTCCTGCCGTCGCAAGTTGTGCATTTTTATAAGGGCCGTCCCAACGGGACTTGGATGTCTGATCTATTTTTATAAACCCGCAGTTGAAACTGCGGGCTACAATAAGGGCCGTCCCGATGGGAATGAGCGAAAAATGCAACGTCGACTTACTCATTATATGTATGACAGAAAAATGCATCCAAACCATTTTAATTGTCTTCGCATCGCAAATTTTGCGTTTTTATAAGGGTCGTCCGGATGGGACTGAAATGGCTTATCTATTTTTATAAACCCGCAGTTGAAACTGCTGGTTACAATAAGGGTCGTCCCGATGGTACTGAGTGAGATTTTCAACGTAGAAACCAAATGTTGTTGTGTAGCGAGATTTTCAAAATTGAAAGATATATGCTGTTGCATGTCGAGGTTTCAGCCCCGATAGAAACGGAAATCCCGGCGTGGGGATTTGCCTTTTAGTAGCAGCGGCGGGAAAGAGCGACCAACGGAAGCTCCTTTCCTGCCACTGCTACGGCAAATGCCCACGCCGGATTGTAGAGAATAGCGGGAATAGCTGCCAAAAAAATTACGAAAAGCGAATTGCTTGAACGGGAGAAATTTTGGTGATGATGTAGCTAGGTATTAACAAAACTAGTAGGCAAACGAACAGTGTACCCAAGTTGAGCGCGCCAATGTACCACCAATTGAATATTAATGGCGCTTTGTTTACATAATAATTCTCGGGATTAAGCGTGATGATACCTGTGTATTGCTGAATTAAAATTAAACCGATGCCGATTCCATTTCCCCAAAACAGTCCGCGGACAATTAAATAAAATGCATTGTATAAAAAGATTTTACGGATAAATGCGTTATTGCCACCGAGTGCTTTGAGAATTCCAATCATTCTTGTCCGTTCCAAAATCAGAACTAACAACGCGACTGCCATGTTAATAGTGGCGACTAGAATCATGATGCCGACGATGAGGATGATATTGAAATCAAACAATTTGAGCCACTCAAAGATGAACGAATATTTTTGTGTGATGCTTTGCGCATCTAAGGTTGACCCTATCTCGCCATAGATCTCTTTAGATTTGGAGTCAATTTTTGAAAAATCATTAACAAAGACTTCGAAAGATCCTATTTGGTTCGGTTGCCATTTATTGATACGCTGCACGTGGCGGATGTCACCTAATATGTAGGTGCCGTCAAATTCTTTGAGTCCCGAATTAAAAATTCCGACGATATTAAAAACTCGTAGATTTGGTCGTTGGTTATTTTGATCTTTCATAAAGAAGGTATTGAACTTGTCACCCAACTTCAGTTTAAGACGATCTGCGAGATACTGCGAAATAATCACTTCGGAGTTCAGCTCTTGAGATAAATTAGGTTTTTTTCCTTCAATTATATATTCGTCAATATTTTTCCACCGGTAATCCTTGCCTACTCCTTTAAAAACAATTCCCTCAAAAGCATCTTCGGTACGAATAATTCCAGCTTTCGAGGCAACCGCCTGAACATGAGAAATTCCGTCAACATTTGTAAATTCGGGATAGAACTTCTGATTGATATCGATAGGATTTACAGATACTTCAGATTGATTATCGTCAAAATTTGTAATACTGACATGACCATTAAAAGCTGAAACTTTCTCGCGTATCTTCTGCTGCAATCCAATACTGGCAGCTACAGACACAATCATCATCAACATACCGATAGCAACAGCTGCAATGGCGATTTTTATAATTGGGGCAGAAATACTACTTTTATGCTCTTTAGCGTTAATTAGTCTTCTGGCTATAAAGTGTTGTAGGTTCAAGTGCTTGATTTTATTTAATTTTGAACTACAAATATACTGAAAGTTTGGGCACGGCATATTTTGACATCATTACTATTCTAACACCAATTTTATGAATTTTATTTCTAAATCGACTCTTGCACTTGCGATGAGTATTGCGACAGTGGTTTCTTGTGCTAATAATAAGAAGAAAACCAACGATATTATTTTCGGTGAACCAGTTCCAATTAATCGCGTGGAAATTACTGAGGAGGCGCCAAAACAAAATATTATTACAGGCTCTGAAAACTCGAAAAAGTATTTGTCAATGCTTGCCAATAAAAAGGTAGGAATTGTAACGAATCAATCTGGAACAGTTAGAATTGCTGAAAATACTAAAAGTGTTAGTTTGGTCGATTTTTTATTGGATAACAAAGTGAATGTCCAGAAAATCTATGCTCCAGAACATGGTTTTCGTGGTACGGCAGATGCGGGCGAACATATTATTGATGGCAAAGACAGTAAAACTGGACTTCCAATAATTTCGCTGTACGGAGATAATAAAAAACCAAAGGCAGCGCAGCTTGCAGGTATTGATGTAATGGTTTTTGACCTTCAGGATGTGGGAGCTCGTTTTTACACTTATATTTCTACACTGCATTATATTATGGAGGCGTGCGCCGAAGCGAATATAGAGCTGATTGTTTTGGATAGGCCAAATCCGAATGGCGATCTAGTTGATGGACCTGTTTTGGATCCTGCATATTCTAGCTTTGTTGGAATGCACCCAATTCCGGTACTACACGGCATGACGATGGGCGAATATGCGAAAATGATTAATGGTGAAAAGTGGTTAAAGAATAAAGTCCAGTGTAAATTGACCGTGATTCCTTGCGAGAATTACTCCAAGAAGATGTCTTACGACTTACCTATAAAACCTTCACCAAATTTACCAAATGCTCAGAGCGTGAATCTTTATGCGAGTTTGTGCTTTTTTGAAGGTACAAATGTAAGTGTAGGTCGAGGCACGCAAAAGCAATTTCAGCTCTATGGTTCTCCATATTTGGACAAGAATGGTTTTAGTTTTACGCCTCAACCTAATGAAGGAGCTAAAACCCCTCCCTATAATGGCGTTAAATGTTATGGAGCCGATTTGTCGAAGATTGCAAAAGTTAACAAACTTGAACTGAAATGGCTCCTAAAAGCATACAGTGAAACGGCGGACAAATCTAAATTCTTTAATGCTTTTTTTACAAAGCTGGCTGGCAGTAAGAAACTACAAGAACAGATTGACGCAGGAATGACGGAAGAAAATATCAGAAAATCATGGCAGACTGATCTTGCTAAGTTCAAAATAATAAGAAAGATTTATGAAATCTATTAATATATTTTGAGGAACATTTCTTATTTTAGTAAAAAATTTAGCTAACACCAAAAAAAACCTAACTATGAAAACAGCAGAAATTCTATTAAGCTATATGGATAGTCTTCAAGAGATTATTTATATTGTAGATTCTTATATTGAAAGAGGATTAGAAATAATGAGAAATATTAAAAGGTGGTTAGAAAAGATAATCGACTATGTAGAGAAAGGAATCGATGCACTTGTAGAGTCTATCGGTGGTCGTAGAAAACAAGTTGAAGATCATCTGACCGAAGATTATCTATTCGTATAAATTATATAATAAGGGCCGTCATCACTGACAGCCCTTATTTTTTTGCTTTCTGTTTTCTCTAAAGGGGAATTTTCTTTTTCATTGCTTCTACAATATTGTATGCTGCTGGACAGATTGGAATATTCTGCAAGGTAATTGCGGCAATTTGCTGAAACTTTTGCCTATCTGTGTGTGGGAATTCTCTACAAGCCTTTGGCCGAACGTCGTATATACTACATTTATTATCATCTCCCAAAAAATGACATGGCACAGTTTGCAATACGTAGTCGTTATCTTCATCAACTCGCAAAAACTGAATTATAAATTGCTGCGATTTCATACGAAAATGTTTGGAAATCCTTTCGATATCGGCAGATGTAAATAGAGGACCTGTAGTTTTGCAACAATTCGCGCAATCTAGACAGTCGGTTTTTTTAAATTCTGCGTCGTGCAATTCCTGCATTTGATAATCGAGATCGCGAGGCGGCTTCTTTTTTAATTTATCAAAATACTTTTTATTTTCGATATGCTTATCTTTGGCGAGCTTTGTAAGTTCGTTTAAAGTAGGTTTCAAATTTGTATTTTAGAATTGATTCTGCAAAAGTACGTACTCGAAGCTTTAAAAATTATAGAAATAACAAATAATGAGGATTTGACATCTTCATTGCTCAAAATAGCATTATGAAAGACCTCTTTGGCAAAGCGATTTTAGATTTTCAAACCAACAATAATCCTGAGAACATTATTACTGAAACTTCGATTTCTGAAGAAGATGAAATGAGTGTTTCTTACTTGTTTAGATCATTTGATGAGATGCCGATAATTGAGCAAAAAGCTTTAAAGCTGGCTTCTGGCAAAGTGCTTGATGTTGGTTGCGGTGCAGGAAGTCACAGTTTGTATTTGCAAACGGAACGTAAACTTAATGTTGTTTCTATCGATATTTCGCCAAATGCTGTTTTGGCTTGCGCCGAAAGAGGGCTCCTACAATGTCATGTGGCAGATTTGATGACACTATCAAGCAAGGATGGTTTGTATGATACGATTCTACTATTGATGAACGGCTGCGGATTAGCCGGAACTATGAAAAAATTGCCGGCATTCTTGCAGAAGCTAAAAAGTTTATTAAACGAAAATGGTCAGATTCTAATTGATAGCTCTGATATCATTTATATGTTTGACGAAGATGAAGACGGCGGACGATGGATCAGTAATGAAGCGGATTATTACGGAGAGGTTACTTTTGATATCAGTTATAAAGGTGAAAAAGAACATACCTT
>JBBSQV010000151.1:0-5913 GCA_038243675.1 Flavobacteriales bacterium | reverse complement strand
CTGATGGCAGATGCTACTCTTGATCACGCTAACAAAATTTTTAAAGCCAGAACCTCGCAAAATATTGATTTAGTACTTCTTAATCTTGGAGGAATTAGATCAATTTTGCCGAAAGGCGATGTAACAACTCGAACTGCATTTGAATTAATGCCTTTTGAAAATAAGGTTGTTGTAGCAGAATTACCAGGTTCGGGTATTGTAGAAATGATTGATTATTTAATTTCAGAGAAAAAAGCGCATCCACTCGCAGGAATGACCTTTACAATCGACAAAAACAATAAGCCCAAGAACATTCGCATAAGCGGAAAACCTTTTGATCCTTCAAAAAATTACAATGTTGCCACTTCGGACTACCTCATAACTGGTGGAGACAGAATGTATTTCTTTAAAACGTCTATTAAAAATACCGATATAGATTATAAACTTCGTGCTATCATGATTGATTATTTTAAAGAAAAAGATACGATTCCGACATTAACTGATATTAGAATAAAACAAGAATAATAAAATAGAGTAGATTAAAATGAAAAGAAGAGACTTTATTCATAATACTGTAGCTGGAACTGCCTTGCTTGCCGGTGGAATGTCATTAAGCAGTTTTGGCACGGGGTCAAAAAAACATCTTACTGTTCTGCACACAAACGATGTACATAGTCATATTGATCCATTTCCTGTTACAGATCCACGTAATCCAAATATGGGCGGAGTAGCTCGTCGTGCCGCATTGATCGAAAGTATACGATTAGAAAATCCAAACATTTTACTTCTTGATGCTGGAGATATTTTTCAAGGAACTCCTTATTTTAATTATTATGGAGGAGAGATTGAATTTAAGTTAATGTCGATGATGAAATATGATGCGGCCACTCTGGGTAACCATGATTTTGACAATGGAATCGAAGGTTTTTACGCACAGTTACCAAATGCCACTTTTGACTTTGTTTCTGCAAATTATGATTTCAGTAAGACCAATTTGGCAGGATTAGTAAAACCATACAAAGTTTATAATAAAGGCGGAATTAAAGTTGGAGTTTTCGGCCTAGGAATAGAATTAGCTGGGCTTGTTGATCCTATGATGTACAAAGAAACTGTTTATCTCGATCCAGTAGAAATTTCGCAAGATATGGTGAAACAACTAAAAGAAGTGGAAAAATGCGACATTGTAATCGCATTATCGCATCTGGGCTACAAATATGGCAATGATCAACAGAAGATATCAGATGTAAAATTAGCTGCTTTAACGAAAGATATTGATCTAATTATTGGAGGACATACGCACACATTCTTAAAGAAACCAACTATCTTAGATAATTTAGAAGGCAAAAGAGTATTGGTGAATCAGACAGGTTGCTTCGGATTAAATCTAGGTAGAATAGACTTTTATCTTGACAATGATTCGAAACTTGCTGGATCAGGTAGAAGCATTACGGTTTAAACGTTCTTGCGTAAGTACTCCACGTACTAATGTAATTAATGCTAGAGAGAAAAAAAAGACTGCAGTTGGCCGTAGGATTTTAGGAGAAAATTCTATTAAATAAAATTTTTCGATATAGACAATCATCTGCAGAGCGATAAACATTAAAGCACTAATAAGCAGCCAAGCGTTGTTGTTTTCTTTTTTCATCATATAATTAGCGATCACAATTCCGCAGAAGAAAGCGATAATAATATTATTTAGTGAAAATAAAATAACGCTAACCAAGGGAAGATTGGAATTGATTGAAAGTAAGTAAAAGAAGATGAGCAGTACAGGTAAACAAGCTATAGCTACGGGAATAAAATCTCTGATCTGCAAAATTTTTAAAAGGAGTATGATTAAACATATACGGTGAACTGCAAAAACACTAACGGCCAAGAGCAATACTTCAGTTTCATTCCCAATAAATAAAATAGAACTTACTAATGCAAGCGCGAGAGCTATCATAAAAAAAATATTTTTCTTCTGAGAATTGAAGTAGTAAATTAATATTACCATTGCTGAAATCAGTGGTTTCAGTACATAAACGACTTGTGTGTTTGAAAAATATTCAGCAAACAAATCCACGGTCACTATGCATGTATATAGCAAAGTAAGAGGTAGCAATGCAAACCATTTTGATTTTTGAGAGAAATCCATTTTCATTTCAAAATTAATTTAGTACTTATCCTCGTAAATTTTAATGGGAAGTTTTCTATTAATATATTCAACCATTAAGAAATAAGAAATAAATTGGGCAATAAAGCTCACAATAGCTAGAGACAAAATATAGTTGACGTAATTGTTTGACGCATACAAAAAATCTGACAAGAACATGACCAACACCACTGCGATAAACAACCATGAAACTACGTCATTACTAGTAGATAGTCTTAAAACACTATAGGCAATCATACATAATACTAAAATAGTATAAACAGCAAAGAAATAATAATAAACAGTATTAAAAGTTTCTGTTTGCTCTATACCTTGACCAGAAAGTACTGCAATAGTTGAAACGATTATAAAAGTTGCGATTGCGGATTTCCAACTAATTTTCAATTTCACTTTATCAAGCAATGCAAAACTGACTGAAAAAATTACAGTCCATAATCCAATAGATTCCGGCAGTTGCATCTACTATCTCTATCATATCAGCAACAAGAAACAGCCATATTGAAATACTAAATGCGATATAAAAGGGACTTTTAGAAGTTTGCAGGTAGTAATAGTAAATCACTGGAACAATCACGGGTGGCTACGGTTATAAAATCTTCCGATTTCAGAACATATAAAATTATCATGAAAAGACTCGTAATACTTTACGCATATAACGAAGGAAGACTATCTCGCATTTATTAAAGATATAAAATCTTGTTCACTTAATATGGTAATATTAAGCTTGGTAGCTTTCTCTAATTTTGCGGGCCCCATATTTTCGCCCGCCACAACATAATCCGTTTTTGCCGAAATACTTCCGACGTTTTTACCGCCGTTTTTTTCAATTTCGAGTTTGAGTTCATCACGGGAAAAACTTGCGAATACACCCGAAACTACAAAGCTTTTTCCAACAAATTTATCTGAAACAATATTACTTTCACCTGCCTCTAATTCTAATTGTACGCCATAGTTTTTTAATCTCGCAACACTATCTCTATTGTAGGAATTTTCAAAGAATTGTATGATACTTGAAGCGATACGTTCGCCAATTTCATCAACAAGTATTAAATCTTCAAAAGTTGCATTGGCTAGCAAATCAATACTTTTATAGTGCTTAGCTAGCTTCTTTGCTACAGTTTCACCTACAAAACGAATTCCTAGACCAAATAAGACACGTTCAAAAGAAACTTTTTTTGAGTTTTCAATTCCGCGTATGATATTTTCTGCAGATTTTTTTGCCATACGGTCAAGAGGCAGTATTTGCTCCATGCTAAGCTCGTACAGATCGGCGTAATTTTTAATTAGATGATTTTGGTAAAAAAGTGTGATAGTCTCACTTCCAAGTCCATCAATATCCATCGCTTTGCGCGAAATATAATGCTGTATTCTTCCCACAACTTGCGGCGGGCAGCCGTAAAAGTTTGGACAATAGTGTTGAGCTTCTCCCTCCTTACGGACTAATAATGTCTGGCACTCAGGACAATTTGTAATATAAATTGTTGGTTGAGAATCTACTGGCCTCAGATTTAAATCAACTCCTATTATTTTAGGAATAATTTCGCCACCTTTTTCAACAAATACAGTGTCGTTTTCACGAATATCGAGTCTTTCTATTTGATCTGCATTATGCAAGGAGGCACGTCTGACAATTGTTCCAGCAAGTTGAACAGCTTCTAGATTTGCAACAGGCGTGATTGCACCCGTCCTACCCACTTGATAACTAATTTCTTTAAGAAGCGTCGATACCCTCTCTGTTTCAAATTTATAAGCAATTGCCCATCTAGGACTTTTTGCTGTAAATCCTAATTCTTCTTGGTAGTACAGGCTATTAACCTTTATTACTACACCATCAGTTTCGTAAGGAAGATCATGCCTATGAATATCCCAATAATTAATAAATTCAAAAACCTCATCAATACTTGTTACTAAATGGGACTGTTCTGGAACCTTGAAGCCCATTTTTCGAGCGGCTTCCAATGATTCAAAGTGAGTACTCATTGAAGAGCCATCTGATACTAATGAATAGATTAAGCATTGTAAGGGACGTTGTGCTACAATTGCACTATTCTGCAGTTTTAAACTTCCAGAGGCAGTATTTCGTGGATTAGCATAAGGAGTTTCTCCAATCTCGATAAGATCATTATTCATCTTTTCGAAACCTTCAAAAGGAAGAATTATTTCACCACGAACTTCAAAATTTGAAAGATCACTGTTTTTTGGCACACGTAAAGGAACTGTTTTTATAGTTCGGATATTATTTGTAACGTCATCACCTTTATAGCCATCTCCTCGAGTTACAGCTCGCTTAAGCAATCCATCTTCAAATACGATGCTGATAGAAGCACCATCATATTTAAGCTCGCAAACAAATTCTAAATCTTCGATGCCCAGAGATTTCTGAACGCGTTTCTGCCAGTCCAAAACGTCCTCTTTAGAGTAGGAATTATCCAAAGAGTACATTCGCTTATCATGTGCAGTTGTCGCGAAGTTTTTTGTAATGACCCCACCCACTCGCTGTGTAGGAGAATTTTCGTCAAAATATTCTGGATGTCTTTCTTCAAGACTTTGCAGCTCTTTTAATTTAAGGTCAAATTCCTTATCAGAAATTGTAGCGGCATCTAATGCATAATAATTATAATTATGCTCGTTGAGAGATCTACGTAAATCTTCAATTTGTATTTTGACGTCCATAAAATAGGAGAAATTTAAATTATAAAAACGAGAAGAAAATAAAAGATAAATTTAAACAATGTTTTTCTAAATTAAGACTCGATGATAGTTTTAATTTGTTTGTAAAGATGCCCGTCACTTAAAAATGCCCCTTGCTGAATGAGGCTGAAAATTGACTCAGAGCGTTGGTCATCAAAGTCTTTTTTGCCCATTTTAATTTCTACATTGTCAGTAAACATATTGTCGCTAAGCCACTGCAAACCTTCTTTGGTCAAAAAATCGACGGTATCGTCTTTCGCTTTTAAAACAATTGAGTGCACTTGAGTTTCTGTACATTCAAAAAGAAAAATATATGCTTTTGCAAAATGCTCAAGATATTCAGCACGAGCAAGAACCCCTTCCCAAATTAGATCAGAAAAGATGTCTAATTCTTGTTCGGCTATTTCTGGTTTGTTAATTTTTATTTCGTCCCATTCTTTTTTATCAATGGATTGCGTGGCCAGAAAGTTAGCAAACTCTGGATGTAGTTCATCAAATTGTTCTTTGGTTAATCTTGCATATTTCATTCGGAAAAAGTTAAAATGTTTAAAGTGGTAATTTACGGATTATAACAAAAAAATCCCGATTTTCATCGGGATTTTTATATCAATAGTGCAGTAATTGTTATTGTTCTGCAACAATTTCGTAAGGTAGTTCAACAATTACATCACGGTGCAATCTTACGCTAGCAGTATATTTACCTGTGCGCTTGATGATACCAGAAGTAATGAATTTTCTATCAACAGATTCTCCACCTTTAGCAAGAGCTTCTGCGATATCGATATTTGTAATAGAACCAAAAAGTTTTTCACCACCTGCTTTCGCTGTGATTTTAATTTCGATAGCTTTAAGTTTTTCTGCTACTTCATTAGCATCAGCAATTACTTTTGCTTCTTTGTGTGCCTTTTGTCTTAAGTTCTCAGCCAATACTTTTCTAGCTGAAGGAGTTGCCATTGCAGCAAAACCTTGAGGAATTAAAAAGTTACGTCCGTAACCTGCTTTCACAGATACAACGTCATCTTTAAAACCCAAATTCTGTACGTCTTGTTTTAATATAAGTTCCATAGTTGCCTCTTTATTATTTTAGT
>JBBSQV010000150.1:0-5939 GCA_038243675.1 Flavobacteriales bacterium | reverse complement strand
TGTAGAGCTTAAAATCTATGTTAATCCAGATGATAACTCTACTATTCTTGTTCAAGAGGAATGGGATAACGCTGGTTACTACAAAAATGACCATATGAAAACAGCACACTACCAGAAATTTATGACTGAATCACCTGCTTTCTTAGTAGGAACTCCAGAGATAAGCTATTGGAATCTGAATTCAGCATACCAGAAGTAGCGATCAGCTGTCAGCCTTTAGCTATCAGCTTTCCTTGATGGTGAGTATATCAATACTGTACAAAAAAGTCCCTAAGGAATCAAATATGTTTTCTTAGTGGCTTTTTTAGTATAAGCTAACCAAAAACTATTATCTTTGTTTCCTTCTTAAGAAACAAATTTCAATTTATGGAAGAGAGCAAATTTCGTGTAGAGTTTTTGCAAGAGGCTAAAGATTTTTTAGATAACCTCGACGACAAAACGCGAGATAAAGTCTTCTATAACATATGGAAAGCACGTTCTACCAACAATAAAGAACTTTTTAAAAAATTGCAAGATAATATTTGGGAGTTTCGAACTTTATATAATAAATCATATTATAGACTTTTTGCATTTTGGGATAAAGGTGATAATCAAGAAACTTTAGTTATTTCTACTAATGGATTAATCAAGAAGACTAGTAAAGTTCCGAAAAGTGATTTAGAAAAAGCTGAAAGATTGCGAAAGGAATATTTTAATGATAAAAATAATGAGTAATGAAAACATATAGTTTAGAAGAATTAACAGATCAGTACATAGGAGAAAAAGGAATTAAGAAACGAGAAGAGTTTGACAATGAATTGCGATTAGATTTACTAGGTCAAACTATAAAAAAAGTTCGTTTAGAACGTAAATTAACTCAGGAACAATTAGGAGAGTTGGTCGGTGTAAAAAAAGCTCAAATATCTAAAATCGAAAATAGTTTTACCGACGCTCGTTTCGAAACAATATTGAAAGTATTCAAAGCTTTAGACGCAAAAATAAATTTCAATGTTGAATTGAACAGCCTCTAGCTGTCAGCCTTTAGCTATCAGCTTTCCTTGATGATGAGTGAATTAAGCACCTATTTTAAAAATGTCTCTAAGAAAACGATTGTGGTTTCTTAGAGACTTTTCCTCAGTCTGCATCTTCTGATAAAAGTGCAATTTTTAAAATGACCTACAACCTGTTTTAGATTATTTACATTTATTTCAATCATTTAGATTTTCCTTAATCTTTAAATTTTTCAATCTTTAAATCTTTAAATCTCTCTCCTCCTACATCCCCGACAACCATTGCTGTGGATTCACGTAGGTTGCGTTTTGGGAAATAAGGAATTTGATAACGGTTGCACCCGTTTCACCATTGGTGTTGACTGTTCCGATGCTTTGTTTTAGACTTACTTTATCGCCTTTGTTTACGGTTACGTGGTTTAGGTTTTGGTACACAGAGAAAAAATCTCCGTGCTGAATAATCACAATTTTATTGATTGGTGATAATACCATTACACTACTGACTTCTCCTCCAAAGACTGCTCTTGCAAGCGCGCCTTTTTCGGTAGTAATTTCTACACCACTATTGTAGATGACAAGTGATCTGTGAACTGGGTGCGCTTGCTGACCATACCCTAAGGTTACTACTCCACGCTCTACAGGCCACGGAAGTTTGTTTTTGTTAGCTCTGAAGTTGGCAGCTACAATCTCTCCTTCGGGAGTTAAAGCGATTTTTGTTGATGAAACTGGAGCAGCTTTTGTCGATGCAGCCTCGGCAGCGGCTTTCTTAGCTGGTGCAGATGTTGGATTTGCTTTTGCGAGGGCAGCGGCTTTGGCAGCAGCTTCAGCAGCAGCTTTTCTATTTGCTTCGGCAATTGCAGCGCGAATAAGTCGGTCGATTTCTTTGTCGATTTTCTTGCTCTCTTGCTCTTTCTTGCGAATATCAGTTGTAATATTCTTTTTGTCTTTTAAAATTCCTTGGAAGATTTTCTCGGTGTCTTTACGCTCTAGTTCCAACGATTCTTTTTCCTTGCGGTTTTCAACAAGAAGTCTTTCTTTTTCAGCTTTCTGACCTTTTAATTTCTCATTTAAACTTTCAAGAACTTTGGTTTTTTTCTGAAGTTCATCTCCTTGCGATTTTCTAAAACTCGCGTATTGCTTCATATATTGAGCACGTTTGTAGGCTTGCAAAAAACTTTCTGATGATAATAAAAACATTGCTCTACTCTGCTCTGATCTGCTTTTGTAGGACTTAACGATTAGTTCGGCATAGTCTGCACGCAATTCAACTAGTTCTTTTGTAAGTTCGTTAATTGCTTTTTGGTTGATATACATATCATTTGCCAAAAGTTTGCTTTGTCTTTCGGTCGTCTGAATAAGCTTTTCTTTCAGACTGATTTTGTTCTTCTGAAGTAAAAGTTCGCTGGTAGTCGATTTCTCTTTAGTTCGCACCGATTTTAAGAGTGTCTGATTTTCTCGTATCTCCTTTTGTATCTGTAATTTACGGGCTTCAAGCTTGTCTTGCGCCGACTGACTCCAGGACAAAGAAGTGATTAAAATAAAAAACAGACTTAAAATATATTTCGGCATTTTTGACAATGATTTTGACAAATTTAATCAATATTAATTCTTTCATAGCTACTTGGCGCAGAGTATGGAAAAGAAAATTCTTCGTTGAAGGTAACAGACTTATAATCAACACCTATGAAGCTTGTCCCTTTTTTCTGTTCGGCTTCGATCGAAAATCTTTTTGGAAGTGTACCTTGTGGAAAAGCGCTGTGCTCCTGGTAGAAAACTGCTAGGCTTTTTCCTTGAGATGCATCTGTAAGCGTTTGCATCATCAATAAAAATTGCGCTGCTTCAAAATGATAAGATTGTTGTATTGTTGATTTATTAACTGATTCTAGTTTGTACAATCCATCAACAATTGATGAGTTATATTTAAAATCACGCAAATTATCCAAAGGCTGACCTAGAAGTAAATTTTGAATTTTTTCGTAATTTAAGTCTGTTCCCAACCATTTGCTAAGTGTCGAATAATCTCCGTCGAAATACTTTGAGTTTGGCTTTTCGTAGTACTGAACACGATCTGGAGTAATCAACGCTTTCGCCATTGTAATACCCAAAAAGCGAATGCTTACCAATATCATTTCGTCTTTTTTGATTTTGATTTCGGCAGTCACAGACTGAGATTGTTTGTTGTCTTTATAAGAAACATTTGCTTTGATATACGCTGTCGAAAAGTCGATCTTATCATTATCATAATGATTTTTTATGATCTTTTCAGCCGATAATTTTTTCTCCGCTTTTTCGGTCGAAACGAGACCTTTTGCCTTGCAGGCGAAAAAAAGTGGTAAAACGAGAAGTAGTAAGTATTTGCGCATTATTTTTTAAATTGTTTTAGTAATTTGTCAGCTTTGATAAAGTAAGTTTCCTTCTTTTTCTGATCTCCTAGACCATTTGCAGCTTCTCCCAACTGAATCAAAAAGTTGATTTCGAGTTGCGGATTGTCTACCACATAGGAGAATCCTTCATCTAAAACGGATAGTGCTTTTTTATATTGCTGAAGCTGATTATTTGCTAAGCCATTGTAATAATACATTTGCGGTTGAGCCGGAAAAAGATCAATCATATCGGCCGAAGCTTTTAGCATTTTGTCAAATGCTCCGGTCTGACTGTAGGCTTCCATTAATAAGAATACCGACTTATAATCGTCAGGGTTTTCTTTGAGATGCTGCTCGTAATATTTTACCACATTTGGCCAATCGGCGCTGTTGGTATAGAATTTAGCTACTTCTTTCGAAACATCCACAGGATCATTATCAAAGTATTTGATTGCATTTTCTACTTCGGCAGCATATTGAGGTTTGCCTTGTGAGTAGATTAAAAACTCATTAAGAACTCTATGTTTTATCTTTCTGTCGATAGTTTTACTTCCTAAAACTCGCTTCATCGATGCGATAGCTTTCTCGCCATCATTATTGTTTACGTGAAATTTGAAAAGACCAATCTGTGCATAATCTGATTCGGGAATTGCTTTTTCTAATTTCTTAGCAATTTCTAATGCTTTTTCCTCTTGATTGCTTTGAGAATATAAATAAATCAATGACAAGTAGTTGGATTCGTCTTTTGGATTTTTGGCAATTTGATCGAGAAGATTTTTCTTTTCTGGGCCTTGATATTTTGCATCTTGCAGAATCTGTGCTTTGTACAATTCGCGCATATCACGCTTGCCCACAGTTTCGTTCAGTTCGTTGATCAGATCTAAAGCCTTGTCATATTGCTGCGTGCTCATATAAAGCGCGGTTAGTTCTTCTTTGTATTCCGGTTTAAAATCTATCAGTTTTGTTACGATTGTAATGGCGCGGTTAAAATCTTTGGTCTCATAAGCAACATCATACATCCCAACATAGTACCACATATTTGTAGGATCTAGTTTGGTTGCTTTTTCAAAAGCTTCGTAAGCTCTCGGATAATTGCGTTGAGCCAGCAGATTTTTGCCCATTTCGTGGTATAAAACAGCATTGTTGGGCTGTTGTTTCAGACATTTTTCGAGAGACATAATTGCTCTGTCATAATTTCCAATTCCTTTCTGCTTTAGCGCTTCGTAGAAATTGTTCTGAAACTGATCGTCTTCCAAAGGAATTGTATCTGGCTCAGCCTGTGCCATAGCAGGGGTTACAGACAAACACATTGCTGCAAAAAGACCTATTATAACAAGTTTATGCTGTTTCATATTTATTTTTTATTATTCCAAAACCGAATAATCTCCAATGCTGATACTGGTGAAATTCCCGTCAAATTTGGCGTGGTTTCCAATCATTGCATTGTCTAGAGTTGCATTCAGAATTTGACTATGATTTTGAATCAAACTGTTGCGAATTGCTGAATCTGTAACCGTACAATCATTTCCTAAAGAAACATTTGGGCCAACCGAAGCATTTGTAAGAACAACATTTTCGCCAATAAAACACGGCTGAATGATTGTTGAATTATTACTGATTACCGAATCTGAAACTAAGTTTTGACCATCTGCCATTAAGAAGCTAAGCAATCTTGAGTTGGTATCGACAGTTACATTTTTGTTTCCGCAGTCCATCCATTCGTCCACTTTTCCTGGAACAAAAAGAAGTCCTTTCTGTTTCATATTTTCCAAAGCGTCGGTTAGTTGGTATTCGCCACCTTTGATTACGTCGTTGTCTAAAAGATACTGAAGTTCGGCACGAAGTGTTTCGCCACTTTTGAAATAGTAAATTCCGATGATGGCAAGATCTGAAACAAATTGCGCTGGTTTCTCTACGAAATCAACAATTTGGTTTTTGTCATTTAGTTGAACTACTCCAAAAGCACTTGGATCTTCGACTTGCTTTACCCAAACTACACTATCAGCATTTGTATCTAAAGAGAAATCTGCACGAAACAGCGTATCGGCGTAAGCAACGACAACTGGTCCTTGCAAAGATTCTTTGGCACACATAATTGCGTGTGCGGTTCCAAGAGCTTCATTCTGATAGCAGATTGTTCCTTTTGCACCCAACTTTTCAGCGATAGCAAGAAGATCTTTTTCTACTTGAACTCCAAAATCCTTGTGAATAATAAAAGAAATCTCTTCTATTTTTTCGTTAATAACCGCAGCGATATCTTCGACAAGACGGTGCACAATTGGTTTTCCTGCAATAGGAATAAGTGGTTTGGGAATTGTGAGAGTGTGTGGTCTAAGACGTGATCCACGACCCGCCATTGGAACAATTATTTTCATTCTTTGATGCTTTGTATTTATAAAATATATTTTTTCTTCGAAATTTATTCGGAGACTATTTCACTCCCGTACTTCCAAAACCGCCTTCTCCTCTATCTGAAGTTGACAATTCTAAAGCTTCTGACCATTCGGCACGTTCGTGTTTTGCAATTACAAGTTGCGCAATACGATCGGCATTCTCGATGGTGAAAGCAGTATTGGAAAGGTTGACT
>JBBSQV010000149.1:0-5946 GCA_038243675.1 Flavobacteriales bacterium | reverse complement strand
GTTTCGCAGTCCGTGTATTTTAATATCACCGCCTGCAGGTTTACCTATTCGTCTTGCATTTTCAATATCTTCTTTGTTGGGATAAGAAACTCCAAGATTTTTATGGTAACCGCTATTTGGATTTTTGTCGTTTATGATATAATGTCCTTGAGGAGTTTTCTTATCGCCTTCAAACTCTTTACTGCCAATGGGCTGCTTTCCAAGAGCAATTTTATAAGTTTTAATAAGTTGCCCATTTGAAAAAGCTAGTAATTGTCTTTTTGATTTATGAACAACAAGTTTGTCAATGTTTATATCCACGGGGAGTTTATCTTCTGGATAAAAGTAATATATCGTGAATCCTATCAATATCAGGGGAATTGTCAGCAGTAAAATTTTACTTTTTGCCATTGAAAATGTGCAGTTGAGGTTTGTCAAGATTATTTTAGTTGCTGATTTTTGCAGTGTTGCATTTAATTAGCCATTCGTAAAAATAAGATTTTTATCAATAAAAGTTGACTGCGATGCAATGAATGTTTTAAAAAGGATAATCCCAATTGTGACAATTACAATTTCTTTCAACCACGATTCTGGCGGCAGGGACAGAAACGACCCTGGCGAAGCACATCCTTTTCTGCTAGACCAAAATATCTTAAATGTTGACAATCACGATGGTTTCCTAATAAACGCTATCGTGATGCAGCAAAGATACAGTGGTTGGCCCGGTGCGGACATTAGGAACGCTCCGGCAGCAGGCGCCATAAAAAAAATGAAACTATTTATTAGAATCACTCACGCTAGTTTATTGGTATTGAAGGCACTTCTCTATCTGATCTGCGGATACTGGCTTTAGAAGTATTTTATGATCTTTGTCGAGTAAATACATTGTTGAAGTCCCAAAAGCACAGTAATCTATCGCTGCTTTTGTTTCTCATCCTTTGTAATCACAGTTAAAAATCCATGGAAATTCTTTACGAAATTATTATATTTATTTTTTTTCCAAAGACATAAAAACAATTTCGAGATTATATTTTTCTTTCCATTTCTTGTAATAACAGATCAACTGCGGTATATCCTCATGATATTTTGGACACCAACTCGCGGCCACGCAACAACTTTATATGTAGCTTTAACATCTGAAACCTGCTTGGTCGAGCTGCTTGAGTTTGCAATACGACATTGGGTGTACCTCTTCCATTGGACATTTCGATATTGCTCAAAAAGTGCTTTATATTTAACATCTAATTGACAATTATCTTCCGAAAGCATTGCCAAGGCTAAATGTTCTGACGCTTTGAACAAACATCGTTTTCTACCAAATTAAACAAATATTCGGTGACATCCTGCGCAAATTTTGACTGAGAACTAATATTGGATCGTCCCCTCAAAAGATTGCCAGCATTGGTGAGATTAATTTCAAATAGAATGTTAAAAATGCAAATCGATGTGAAATTTTTCTATCTTTATACATCAATGAAAAAAATCTTCCAAAAAACAGCATCATTTTGTTTGGCATTTTTAGTGCTACTATCAACTATGTCATTTACTGTTGATAGTCATTTCTGTGGTGATAAGTTGGTTGATTCTTCATTTTTCGGACACGTTGAAACTTGCGGTATGGAAATGCAGCAACAAAAGGCATTCTCTTCCACCTGTGATATTTCAAATAAAGACTGTTGTAGTGATGAACAATTAGTTGTAGACGGTCAAGATACCTACAAAACTTCTTTTGATAGCTTACAGAAAGACCAACAACTATTTGTAGCTGCTTTTGTCTTGACATCATTTCACATGTTTGTAGAACCTAAAACCGATTTAGATTCTTACAGAGACTATACTCCTCCTCTCTTAGTCAGAGATATTCATATCATAGACCAGACTTTTCTCATTTGATTTTTAAGTAATTAAAATTTTAGTCCTACATTTATTTGTACTGGACTATATTCCTTGTTTATAATTTTTTTAGACTAGGGTTTTATTTACTTAATACTTTTTAATATGCTAAATAAAAGCATCAAATTTCTTATTGAGAATAAATTAGTAGCGGTATTGCTACTCGCCTTATTTGTTGGCTGGGGTGTTGTAAATGCGCCTTTTGAATGGAATACGGGCTCCTTTCCGCGTAATCCTGTAGCTGTAGATGCTATTCCAGATATTGGCGAAAATCAGCAAATTGTCTTTACCAAATGGGATGGTCGCTCTCCGCAAGATATTGAGGATCAGATTACTTATCCTTTAACTACATCGCTTCTGGGAATACCTGGGGTAAAAACCATTCGAAGCTCTTCAATGTTCGGTTTTTCTAGTATTTACATCATTTTTGAAGAAGACGTTGAATTCTATTGGAGTCGAAGTCGAATTCTTGAGAAGTTAAATTCACTACCTGCCGGACTTCTTCCCGATGCCGTGAATCCAGCTCTTGGACCAGATGCAACTGGCTTGGGTCAAATTTATTGGTACACCCTTGAAGGTCGAGATAAAGATGGAAATGTAACTGGAGGATGGGATTTACAAGAATTGCGCAGCATTCAAGATTTCTACGTTAAATATGCATTGTCATCAGCAAGCGGTGTATCGGAAGTTGCCTCTATTGGTGGATATGTTTTGGAATACCAAGTGGATGTGAACCCAGAGTTGATGAAGCAATATAACATCAGCCTAACTGAAGTTGTAAAAGCAGTCAAGCAAAGTAATCAGGATGTTGGTGCTCAAACGTTAGAAATTAATCAAGTAGAATATTTGATTCGAGGATTGGGCTATGTCAAATCTATCGCCGATCTGGAAAATGCGGTGGTAACTTCAGAAAATTTCACTTCCATTCGCTTGAAAGATATTGCAAAAGTTTCGCACGGACCCGCAACTCGACGAGGCATTTTAGATAAAGAAGGTGCAGAAGTTGTGGGTGGTGTTGCTGTAGCTCGTTATGGTGCCAATCCGATGGAAGTTATAACAATGTCAAGGAGAAGATAAAAGAGTTAAGTACTGGACTTCCATCAAAAGTATTGAGCGATGGGAGAACTTCACAGCTAACTATTGTTCCGTTTTACGATAGATCCGAACTTATTGAAGAAACCTTGGGCACACTTGATGAAGCACTTACATTAGAAATACTAATTACCATCTTCGTAATAGTTGTAATGGTATTTAATTTAAGAGCATCAGTTTTAATATCTGGTCTTTTGCCCGTGGCCGTATTGATGGTTTTTATCGCGATGAAACTTTTTAATGTCGACGCCAATATTGTGGCTTTGTCAGGAATTGCGATTGCAATCGGTACAATGGTCGATGTCGGCATTATTCTCACCGAAAACGTGCTACGGCATATTGATGAAGATGAGGAGAATCTTCCAATAAATACAGTTGTGTACAATGCCGCCGCCGAAGTTTCGGGTGCTATATTAACCGCTGTAATGACCACTATTATAAGTTTTATTCCAGTATTTACAATGATTGGTGCTGAAGGCAAATTGTTTAGACCACTTGCTTTTACTAAGACTGCGGCATTAACAGCTTCGTTAATTGTGGCTTTATTCCTGATTCCACCGTTTGCAGCCTTTCTATTTAAAAAACGAAATATAAAAACTTCTTTTAGCTATGTGCTGAATGGAGCGATGATCATTGTAGGTATTTTGGCAGTTGTTTTTAAATACCCACTCGGACTAATCTTAATAGCTTTTGGTGTAGTTGGGATCCTGTCATTGAAGGAAAAGATTACAACAAATCGAGCCAATACCATTAATATATTTGTATCTGCTTTCGCCATTATATATTTATTGGCAGAATATTGGAGACCATTGGGCGTAGATCGAAGCATTCTTATTAATTTGATTTTTGTTGGTCTTATATGTTTTGGACTACTCGCTGTATTTACACTTTTCAGAAGGTCTTATGTGCGAATTTTGAACTGGGCTTTAAACAATAAAGTATTATTTCTATCTATCCCTACCGCCATTGTAGTTTTGGGGGTATTGATCATGCGCGATACTGGAAAGGAATTTATGCCATCTCTCAATGAAGGATCTTTTTTACTGATGCCTACTTCAATGCCACACTCCGGTGTTGAAGAAAACAAAAGAGTATTGCAGCAACTTGATATGGCCGTGGCCAGTTTACCAGAAATTCAAACCGTTGTTGGTAAAGCGGGCCGTACAGAATCGGCATTAGACCCTGCTCCTGTGTCTATGTATGAAAACATCATTCAGTATAAATCTGAATATATGTTGAATGACGAGAATGAGAGACAGCGTTTTAGAGTTAACAAAGATGGCTTGTTTGTACTAAAAGATAGTAGCTTGGTGATCAATCCAAATAGCGAAATTAAGAATGACGCCACTAAATATGAAGTTTCGAAATTAAAAGACCCTTTCTCGGTGACTAATTCACAACTAATTCCAGACGAGGATGGAGAATATTATCGAAATTGGCGACCAGAAATTAAATCCCCTGATGATATTTGGAATGAGATTATTAGAGTTACAAAATTACCTGGCGTTACTTCCGCACCGAAGTTGCAACCTATTGAAACACGCTTAGTGATGTTGCAAACAGGAATGCGCGCTCCCATGGGAATTAAAGTTAAAGGACAGGATTTGAAAGAAATCGAAGCATTTGGACTTAGGTTAGAAACCATTTTAAAAGAAGCGAAAGGTGTTAAGCCGGAAGCTGTTTTTGCAGATCGTATTGTAGGTAAACCTTATTTGTTGCTTGATATCGACAGAGATCGACTTGCCAGATATGGAATTACTGTTGAAGATGTACAGCAAGTGATACAAGTTTCAATTGGTGGTATGGTTCTGACCCAAACCGTAGAAGGCAGAGAGCGTTACGGCATCCGGGTTCGATACCCAAGAGAGTTGCGCGCTGATCCAAATGATTTGAATGGCATCTACGTTCCGGTAGAAAAAGGAAGTCCTGTTCCCTTAAGTGAACTTGTGACTATCAGGTATGAGCAAGGACCTCTTATGATTAATAGCGAGGACACTTTTTTAGTGGGTTATGTTCTTTTTGACAAACTTACTGGGTTTGCTGAAGTGGACGTTGTGGAAAACGCACAGGCTCTTATTAAGGATAAAATTGATAGTGGTGAATTGGTTGTTCCGAAAGGTATTACCTATAAATTTACGGGAACGTATGAGAATCAGTTGAGAGCCGAAAAAACTTTGGGTGTAGTTGTACCATTAGCATTGGCCATCATTTTTCTAATTCTATATTTCCAATTTCGTTCGGTGGCAACGTCTCTAATGGTTTTTTCTGGAATAGCTGTTGCCTTTGCAGGTGGGTTTATAATGATTTGGTGTTACGGGCAAAGTTGGTTTTTAAACTTCAACTTTTTTGGGGAAAATTTGCGAGATCTCTTTCAGATGAACACCATAAATTTGAGTGTTGCTGTTTGGGTTGGTTTTATCGCATTATTTGGTATTGCCACCGACGATGGCGTTGTGATGGCAACATACCTAACTCAAACTTTTGATAGAAATACGCCGGAAACCGAAAAAGAAATAAGAGCATCTATAGTGCAAGCTGGAGAAAAACGTATTCGTCCTTGTTTGATGACTACCGCGACAACAATACTGGCCTTACTTCCTGTTTTAACCTCTACAGGACGCGGAAGCGATATTATGATTCCTATGGCAATACCAAGTTTTGGAGGAATGTTGATTGCATTGATTACCTTATTTGTAGTACCAGTTTTATTTAGCTGGAGAGCCGAAGTTAAACTAAAAAATTCCGCAAAATGAAACATATAATAATCTTAATCTCTACGCTGCTAGTTTCAGTTTTTGCTCGCGCACAACAGCTAGACACTCTTATTGATGAAGCGGTACTTAATAGTCCTGAGATTCAGAAATTTAATCTTCAATTTAAAATCGCTGCGGAAAAAGTAAATGAAGCCAATACATTACCCAACACCGAGTTCAATGTTGGTGTTATGGCTATCGCACCAGAAATGAATATGCCTATGGAACG
>JBBSQV010000148.1:0-6043 GCA_038243675.1 Flavobacteriales bacterium | reverse complement strand
TTTGGCTGTAGCCATTGTAGCAAATGCTTTTTCGTAAACGGATTTTGTTATTTTGGTCATCTAATAAAAATATTTCTTCTATTAAAACTGCAAAAATACAGTCACTAAAAAAATGCTTTGATTCAAACGATTACTCTGCAGTAACCATCCAACCGAATTTATCTTCTGCAGTTCCCATTTTGATTGCATTCATCTCATTGTTTACTTCTGTAGCAACAGGATTTTCTGCTGGAAATTTAATTGTTCTGTCTTTATATCCAATTTCTGCAACCATCGCAATTCCAACGGCGGTACCAGCTCCAAAAGCTTCTTCTAGAGTTCCGTTTTCTGATGCTTCGATAATTTCAGTAATGGTAATTGGTCTTTCTTCAACTTCGTATCCTTTGTCTCTCAAGAGCTCGATACAACTCAAACGAGTGATTCCAGCCAAGATTGATCCGTTAAGATCTGGAGTAATGAATTTACCCGCAATTTTGAAAAAGATATTCATTGTTCCAGCCTCTTGAACATATTCAAAATTATGTGGATCCAACCATAATACCTGGTCGTAACCTTTTGATTTTGCAAGTTCAGTCGGCAGAATTGCTGCTGCGTAATTTCCTGCAACTTTCGCTTCTCCCGTTCCACCATTTACGGCACGAACATATTTTGTTTCTGCATAAAGTTTAATCGGACGGCTGAAGTATTTTCCAGCTGGCGATGCAATAATTAAAAACTTATAAGATGTCGCTGCTCTCATTCCAATAAAATGTTCGTCAGCATACATAAACGGACGTAAATACAAAGCAGATCCTTCAGCTTTAGGAACCCACTCGTTTTCGATTGCGACAAATTCTTTCAGAGCTTGTACAAACAATTCTTCTGGAACTGTAGGCATTCCAATTCTTTGTGCGCTTAAATTAAAACGTTTTGCATTTTGCTCTGGGCGAAAAATTACTGCTTTTCCGTCTTTTCCAATCGTCGCTTTCATACCTTCAAAAATCGCCTGACCGTAGTGTAAAGCCATTGTTGCTGGATGTGTAGCAATCGGAGCTAGAGGTTCAATTCGAGGATTGTGCCATTCTCCATTTTCATAATCTGCAATAAACATATGATCTGTATATCTTCTTCCCATCGAA
This sequence comes from Flavobacteriales bacterium, assembly GCA_038243675.1. GTDB lineage: Bacteria > Bacteroidota > Bacteroidia > Flavobacteriales > Flavobacteriaceae > Flavobacterium. The sequence goes on along the minus strand of JBBSQV010000148.1, from coordinate 4,925 downwards.
AGGTTATCAAAATCTACTTCACCTACTGTTGATTTTTCTGTAATTGTCTTTTTTATTGAATAAGCCATTCTGTATATGTTTTTTAAATTTTATTTTAAAGTGCGTCTGTTGTGTCGAATTTTTCCAAATAATCTCCAACTCTTCTCAGGAAAGATCCTCCTAGAAATCCATCAACTATTCTATGGTCAAAAGAAAGTGATAAGTACATCATACTTCTGATGGCGATTTCGTCCCCATCTTTTCCCTGAATAACTTCTGGTCTCTTTTTGATAATTCCGAAAGCTAAAATAGCAGCTTCTGGCTGATTGATAATTGGAGTTCCCATAAGACTTCCAAAAGTTCCAACATTCGAAATTGTAAATGTGCTTCCCTTTACCTCATCAGGTTTCAGTTTATTAGTTCATGAACTTTCTGCTAAGTGATTTACCGATGCTGCAAGTTCTGCAAGTGTTTTGGTATTGGCATTATGAACCACAGGAACAATCAAATTTCCTGTGGGCAAAGCAGTAGCCATACCAACATTTATATCTTTATGAACGATGATTTTCTTTCCATCTACCGAAGTATTTATCAGCGGGAAATCGTTTATAGCTTTTGCAACAGCATCAACAAAAAGTGGCGTAAAGGTCAATTTCTGATTGTGTTTTGCTTGAAAATCACTTTTGATTCCATTTCTCCAATTTACAAGATCTGTAACGTCAACTTCCAAATACGACGTTACGTGTGGTGAAGTGTGCTTAGAATAAACCATATGATCTGCAATCATCGATCTCATTCTGTCCATTTCGATAATCGAATCTTTGCCTTCTACAAAACTGATATTCGGTTTGGGATATGACAAGGCAGGACTTGTAGATTGTGGTGCGGCAGCGGCAACTTGCAGGCGCTGCAATGGATATTTTCTGTTTTTTAAATAATTAAAAACATCGCTTTTGCGAATTCGACCCTCAGATCCACTTCCTTCAATACTCTGCACTTCTTCTAATGAAATATTTTCTTTTTGGGCAATGCTAATAATCAAAGGCGATAAAAATGCTTCTGGATTTGATTTTAAAGGTGCAGCATTCTGAACTACTTCTTGAGTTGACGTCGTTGATTTTGCTGATTGTTTCGGTGTATCTTTTTCAACTTTCGCTTCGGTTTTTTTCGCTTTCGCTAAATTGTCTCCGCCTGCAGATTGATCGATGCGAGCCAAGACTGTTCCTACAGCCACTACTTCGTCCTTTTGGACCAGGATTTCGGTAATAACTCCACTCACATTTGATTGTACTTCGCTATCAACTTTATCAGTTGCAACTTCTACAATTGTCTCTTCGGCATCGACATAATCGCCAACTTCCTTGAGCCAATTTATGACCGTCGCTTCTGAAATACTTTCGCCCATTTTAGGCATTTTAAATTCAATTATTGGCATAATATGTATTTATAGCTTTTTTAGTATAAAGCCAATTCTCGCTATTTATTTTTAAATTCTTCCAACGTCTGATACAACGCTTCTTGTGCTGGCCTATCTGCGGGAACTTCGCGCAATGGCTCAACTTCTTTCAGCGTTTCGTGACATTGTCCTGGTAACTTTTGATACAATGCAGTACCTTTTGTTTTCCAAGCAATCATATCATCGGTAATATCTTTTATAATTTTAGCAGGATTTCCAACCACCATCTTCCTATTCGGAATTTCCGTTCCTCCTTTAATGAAAGTCAGCGCACCAACAATACATTCGTCTCCAAGTGAAACATCATCCATTAAAACAGCATTCATTCCCACAAGGCAATTTGCACCGATATTTGCTCCGTGAATAATTGCTCCGTGTCCTATATGTGCACCTTTTTTAAGTGTGATAGATTTTCCTGGAAACATATGTATAGTACAGTTTTCCTGAACATTGCAACCGTCTTCAATAATTATTCCGCCCCAATCACCACGAATCGCAGCGCCTGGACCAACATAAACATCTTTGCCAATAATTACATTGCCAATTACGGCTGCAAGTGGATGTACAAAACTACTTGGATGCACAACCGGAATAAATCCTTGAAATTCGTAAATCATTTTTTTTACTGTATAATGTATTGTTGTATAATGTATTACTGTATAATGTATAGTTGTAATTTGTATTGTTGTATAATGTATAGTTATAAATTGTAGTTTGTACTTTGCGCTATATAATATACAGTCTACAATTTACATTTTTTACATTACTGCTCTATACATTCTACTTGAATCTCTTAAGCGTTTCTTTTGTAAAATCTGACAATACCAGTCTCCCAGAAATTGCTGCTCTTTCCTCAAGAAGTTCATCCCAATTGTCGCAACCGCGCCAAAAGATCTTTTTCATTTCCATCATTGCTTCAGGATTGTAGGTGCATAAATGTGTTGCCATTGCTAGAGTTGCTTGATCAAGCTCTCCTAAACTTTCATACACATTTGCATACAAACCTTTATCTTTTGCCCAATTAGCATCATAAAAAGTATTGGCATCAATTGCAATCTGGGACATTCCCGAAACTCCAATTTTACGTTCGATTGCTGGACTTACCACAAATGGCCCTATTCCAACATTCAATTCACTTAGTTTGATCGATGCAAACTTAGATGCCATACAATAATCCGCAGCAGCTGCAATTCCTACTCCTCCACCAACAGTTTTTCCTTGAATTCTTCCGATGATAAACTTCGGACATTTTCGCATCGCATTTATTACATTGGCAAATCCCGAAAAGAAAATTTTTCCTGTAGCAGCGTCGTTGATCGAAATTAATTCGCCAAAACTTGCTCCTGCACAAAAAGTTCTATCTCCGCCACTCTTTAAAATGATGATTTTTATTTCGTCGTTTTTTCCTGCTGCTTCGATTGTTGCTGCAAGTTTTCCTAGTATGTCACCCGGAAGTGAATTGTGTTCTGGATGAAAAAATTCAATCGTAGCAATATTATTTTCTATACTCTGTTTTACGTATGCTTCTGTCATAATCTTATATATTGTTCAACTTCAACGGCATCAATTAACCGTGATACCTTTAGCGAAAGCGATAATTTTCTAAATCTAATCTAATAATCCAAATTGCTTAAAGTGATGATTTAAATGTTTTGTATTCAATAAATCCCACTCATATTTGTTCATCATTCCAAACACAGAATTCTTAGTTCTAACCTCTGGATTTTCTTTGAAAAATGCTTCATATTGCTCGATTGCTTCCATTAATTTAGTTTTGGCTGTAGCCAAATCTGCGTGGACTAAATCTTCGTTAATATCGATTTTCATCAAAGGATGCTTATGATTTAAAGGCATCGGATTGTGATTAAAAATCGTCTCACGATAAATTTCCAAATGCTCTTCGGGAGTTGCAATTTCAAAATTCTGCAATTCACCTGAGGCCATTCTGTAAGAAGATTCAAGGTGTTCGAGCATATTTTGTGCAGACATCATTCCCCAATTTGCAACCGTAGAATCTGTCAATTTCGAAATATTATTTTGAATAGTTTCAGCATTAATTTCGGCAAATGGACTCTTTTTGCTCACCATTGTCAAAATCGTTGCAACCGCCACCAATTCGTCTTTTACATCAAAAACTTCTACAAACCACTTTACGATTCCGCTTGGAGTTTCCTCACCACGACTGTCTCTATCGACTTTTTGCTTACAAGTAAGACGAACATAAACAGTATCATTGTCATAAATAGGACGTAAAAATCTACAGTCTTCAAGACCATAATTCGCAGCTACTGGTCCTTTGTTTGGATATACAAAAAGTCCCGCTGCAGCAGCAAGAATAAAGTATCCGTGCGCAGTACGTTTTTCAAAAATACTTCCTTGCAAAGAAGTTACATCTGTGTGAGCATAAAAATGATCCCAAGTAAGATTTGCAAAGTTTATAATGTCAGTATCGGTGATAGTACGTTTGTGCGTTTTAAGTGACATTCCCGCTTCAATATCATCCCAGTAATATTTGAATGGATGCTGAGGCGCTTCTTTATATTTTGAATTTGGTTGATAAATTCCAGTTATTTCGGTAAGAGTTGTTGGCGATCCTTGAACAGCACAACGCTGCATAAAGTGTTTGATACCGCGCACTCCTCCCATTTCTTCTCCACCTCCAGCACGACCTGGCCCACCGTGAACCAACAATGGCAATGGCGATCCGTGACCTGTACTTTGCTTGGCATTTTCTCTATTCAGAACCAAGATTCTACCGTGGTGCGAAGCTGCATTTATTACATATTCGCGAGCAATGTTATCATCATTCGTAACAATCGAAGAAACTAGAGAACCTTTACCCATATTGGCAATTGTCACCGCATCTTCGGTTGTATCGTAAGGCATAATTGTAGCAACTGGCCCAAAAGCTTCTGTTTCGTGAACAAGAGTATTTTTGAAAGGCTCGTGCTCTACAAAAAGCATTGGTTTAATAAATGCACCTTTGTCAGTATTTTCACCAATTGTTTGCGCTTTATCGTAATTTCCGTAAACTAATTCGGCAGTTTTTCCAATCTCTCTAGCTCTTTCATAAACTTCTTCAACTTGCTTATGATTAACCAAAGATCCCATTCGAACTTCCTTAAGACGTGGATCACCTATTGTAACTTTGTCAAGTGCTTTACCTAATGCAATCTGAACATCTTCGACAAGATTTGCAGGAACAACAAGGCGGCGAATTGCAGTACATTTCTGACCGCATTTTACTGTAATTTCACTTCTCGCTTGACTAATAAATAGGTTGAATTCTGGAGTTCCCACAACAGCGTCTTTTCCTAAAACCGAACAGTTTAAAGAATCCGCTTCAAGGTTAAAAGGAACAGATTCTTGAATAATTCTCTTATGAGATTTCAGCATTTGTCCCACGGCTGCAGATCCTGTAAATGTTACAACATCCTGAGATTCTACGTGATCCAAAATCGTATTTGCCGATCCGCTAATTAATTGCAAA
>JBBSQV010000147.1:0-6221 GCA_038243675.1 Flavobacteriales bacterium | reverse complement strand
TTCCTCTTGTAATTTTAAAATAGCTGCATTTGTCTGCTCACTAACCGCTACTGCGTTGGCATCAGATTGTTTTACAACTTGGAGAATGATAGAACTTTGTTGATTTACTCTCGAAATTTTATCTACTTCTTTCTGACTATCTTGAACATCGGCAACATCCGAAAGTCTGATCTGAATTCCGTTTTGAGATGATACTATGAGATTCCTAAGTTCTTGAACGTCTTTGTATTTTCCAGAAAGACGAATTAAAGTACTGTTTTCACGAGTTTTGACATTTCCTGTTGGAAAATCAAGATTTGAACTCAATACTGCTTGTTGAATTTGTGGAACTGAAAGTCCGAAACCTTTAAGCTTTGCAGCATCAAGACTTACTTGAATTTCTCTTTCTTGTCCACCCACAAGACTTACTTGCGCAACACCTTGCACACGTGATAGAATTGGTTGAATTTTTTTGTCCAAAAGGTCATAGAATTCGACTTCCTCCATATTGGCAGTAGCACCAATGGTCATAATCGGCAAATCACTTAACGAGAATTTGCTTAGTGAAGGCGGATCTACATCGTCTGGTAAATCTTTAAGAACTGCATTAATCTTACGTTGAGCATCATTCAGCGAATAATCAGCATCCGCATTGGAAGTAAGAGTTATTAATACTACTGAAAGACTTTCGTAAGATTTCGATTCAATTTTCTTGACATTTTCAAGCGTTGAAACTGCGTCTTCTATTTTTTTGGTAACTGTATTTTCCACCTCTCCTGGCGAAGCACCTGGATAAACTGTTGCTACTGTAACCACGTTTACTTCAAACTTTGGAATCAGTTCGTAGCTCAGCTGAGTGTAGCTGAAAATACCGCCTACTAATAGTATAATAAATAATACTATGATTAGGGAAGGTCTTTTTATTGATATATCTACTAATTTCATATTTCTCTAAATTATTTAACGACAGTTACTTTTGTGCTGTCGCTCAAGTTGATCTGTCCACTAATTACAACAATGTCTCCGTCATTCAGACCATCAAGAATTTCCACTTTGTCTCCAAGGATTCTTCCTGAAACAACAGTTGTAAGTATGGCAGTACCGTCTTTTACAACAAATACTTGGTTGCTGCTTACACTTCCTACGAATGCACTTCTTGGAGCAGTTTTGATTTGGCTTTTTGTAACGTCAGTACTACTAGTTACAAAGGTTGCTGTTCCGTACATTCCAGCTTTAAGTTTGTTTTCTGGGTTTTTTGCAATTTCTATTTCTACAGGAAAACTTAAAGAAGCATCTGCTACTGGTGCGATAAAACTGATTTTACCTTCAAAAGCGTCATTAGGGAAAACTGAAGCTTTTACTTTTACATTATCTCCTTTTTTAAGCGTGGTGATCTGTCCTTCATTTACAGTGACTTTTAATTTTAAAGTCGAAATATTTACAAGATCAAATAAGGGAGTTCCTGGCGAAACTACAGATCCTGGTTCGATAAGTTTTTTATTGACAACACCGTTAATAGACGACTTGATCGTTGCGTCGCCATAAGAAATGTTTGCTTGAGACAAACGCGCTTTTGCATTTACCGCTGCTAGTTTTGCTTGTTCAAGTTGTTGTTGTGTTACACCGCCTGTAGTAAAAGCATTTTCGTAACGCTGACGATCTGCCATTGCATTTTCATATGCTGCTTTTGCATTATTCACATCAACCGAAAGTCTGTCTCCTTTAATAATTGCAAGCGTTTGTCCAATTCTTACTGGGCTACCTTCGTCAACAAGGACTCTTGTTACTCGGCCTGAATTTTCTGCAGAAAAAGTTAACGATTGTGATGGCTCAAAGTTTCCGTTTGCCACGAAATCTGTCGCCACAGCAGCAGTTCCAATTGTATCAACACGTACAGTAACCGAAGCACTTTTTTCTGCAACGATAGCAACATCTGCTGCATTTTGTTTTTTGTTATTACTTAAAGTAAAAACAACCGCAGCAACTAATACTACTGCAATTACGATATAAATTATTTTTTTCATCTGTTACTAGTTTAAAAGTGTTTTAAGTTCTCCTTGTGATTTGATTAATTGTATTTCTGCGAGTTTGTATTCTAATAGTGAATTTGAATAAGAGTTCTTAGCATCTGTAAGTGCATTCTCTGCATCCAGTAAATCTGTTAGCGGTGTCAATCCCTGCTGATAATTGTTACGAGTGTTGTCAAGTACATCTTGTGCAAGTGCAACATTTTCTTTTTGTGACTCTATAGTAATAAGAGTATTTTCGATACGCGCTCTTGCATTGTCGTAGGCTAAATCAAGTCCTAACTGTGTATCTTCAAGATCTGCTAGTGCTTTTTTCAGTTTGATATCAGATTGTCTAATTCTTGATCTTGTTGCGAAACCAGTAAAAATTGGAATTCGAAGATTTAAGCCAATTGAAGCAAAATCCGACCAATAAACGCCATCTGCCGGTTTTCCGCCAAGAGGAAATTCTGTTCCTAGACCTTGGTATCCGTAGTTTCCAGCAAGATTTAAGGTTGGATAATACTGTGCAACGATAGATTTACGTTCATAAGTAAGCAGTTCTTCTTGCTGTTTAAGCAATTGATATTCCGTACGCCTCTGCATATCTGGAGCTGGGCCAAGTAAAACCGCAGGTGCTTCAAAATCCGTTTCGGGCAATTCGATTTCTACAGCCATTGGCATTCCGATAAGGAATTTCAAAGAATTTTCTTGTTGCTCAACCGCACTTACTATCTGCTGACGTTGCGAAACAATATTTGATAATTTTACAATTGTTCTGTCAAGATCAATCTTTTTAGCTAAACCGTTTTCAAATTGACCTTTTATAATGTCCCGAACACGAGTAGTACTTTTGATTGTACTATCAATAATAGTTAGTTTTTGTTTCTGAATATAAATTTGGTAGTAAGCAGATGCTACACGCTCGATTACTTGTTCGTCTGTCAATTCTTTATTGATTCTATAGAATTCTCTAGTTGACTTTGCAGCTTTCAATCCTGTAAAAACTGAATAATCGAAAATTGCTTGGCTTACAGAAACACTTCCTGTACTTGACCATTCCTGACCAAAAGGAATTAAAACTGTCGTGCCTGGCTGTCCAAAAACTTCTCCTGGAAGCGCAGTTAATTGCACAACTGGATTGTAATTTAAAGCTCCATTTACACTTATTTGCGGCAGCGCTCTAGACCGAACTTCCTGAATCAGGTACTCGCTATTTTCTACGTCAAGTTGGGCTTTTTTCGCTTCAACTTTATTTTCAAGTGCGTAATTAATGGCCTCTTTCAGGCTTAGTACTTTTACTTCTTGCGCTTGCGCGAAAAATTGTAGTAGAAGTGCACTTATTAATAAAACTTTTTTCATTAGTGATTGTCTATTAGTGTATACTTAATTGTTTTTCTAGTTCTATAAATCCTTTTTCGGTAGCAATCGATCTGGTATGATATTCTAAAGCTCCGTACTCTAATTGCTGTGCTTCTTTATCAGAAATCGTCTTTTCATTTATGGCGATGCAAAGCGTATAATAAAGCTTAGCAGTCAGATCAATATTTACATCCTTTCGATAATATCCTTGCTCAATGCCTATTGTAATATTTTGCTGCATAAACCTAAGTCCATCCGTATTTTCTTGTTCTATTACTTTTTTATAAATTTCAGGATAATACTTACTTAATTGATACAGGGGTGAAGTCTCAGTCATATTGAAAATCTGTTTGAATATTTTTCTAATTTCAAAATTCTCTTCAATTGGATTAAATTCTTTGTTGATAATATCTTGCATCATTCCGCGGTATAGTTTGTGGACTTTTTCTGTGCAGTCAGCTATTAACACTTCTTTGTTTGCAAAATATTTATAAATAGTTTTTTTTGAAATAGCCATCTCTGCCGCTAAGTCATCCATTGTAATACTTTTAAAACCAAGTTTTAAAAATAGATCCGTTGCTTTTGTGATTATTTTCTCTTTCATATTCCGTATTTTCAGACCGCAAAATTAGAACAGAAACTTTAAGTACCCAAATAGTTTCCAAAGTATTTTGATTAATTTAACATTCACTTTTGTGGCTGTATCTGCGGGGTTTGGTTAATTTAGCCACAAATTGAAATTTATGCACACAATAGAAGCATATCGCTCCTTCTTTCTAGATAGAATAGAACAAGAAACTCTTAATAGAGAGCCAGACAATCTTTATGCTCCAATCAGATACATAATGAATTTGGGTGGAAAGAGGCTTCGTCCAGTTTTGACGTTACTTACTGCCGAAATTTTTGGGTCGTCATATAAGGATGCACTTTCTGCTGCAATCGCGATTGAAGTTTTTCATAATTTCTCTCTCGTTCACGATGATATTATGGATGCTGCGCCAATGCGTCGCGGTCAGCCAACTGTTCACGAAAAATGGAATACCACTACTGCGATTCTTTCTGGAGATGCAATGTTAATTTTGGCATACCAATATTTTGAAGATTATGAGCCGAAGGTTTTTTTGGCTCTTGCCAAATTGTTTAGTAGGACTGCACTTCAGGTTTGCGAAGGGCAACAATGGGATATAGATTTTGAGAATTCGGAAAAAGTTCTTCTGAAGGACTATCTTAAAATGATCGAATACAAGACCGCCGTTTTAGTAGCAGCAGCAATGGAAATGGGCGCAATTATCGCAAATGCTTCAAAAGAGGATTGTGCAGCGATTTACAATTTTGGTCTAAACCTCGGAATTGCTTTCCAAATTCAAGACGACTATCTTGATGCTTTCGGAAATCTAGAAAACTTCGGAAAACAAATTGGTGGTGACATTATCGAAAACAAAAAGACCTATTTATATCTAAAAGCTTTGGAATTTGGATCTGAATCAGAAACTGCCGAAATCAAAAAATTCTTTACCGCTACCAATCACGGAAATCACGAAAAAATTGATGCGGTAAAATCCTTATTTTTATCAAGCGGTGCTGCTGATGAAGCTCTAAAAGGAATTGAAGAATACACTCAAAAAGCTTTCGAAGTACTTGAAACTATCAATATCGATGCAGAAAAGAAAAAAATCCTGCACCACTTCGGAAAGAACTTAATGAAGCGTACCGTTTAAAAATAGCCGCCAAAATGTTTACAATGCCTGCCACTATAGATCAGCTTTTGAATCAAGCAGAGACCGAAATGCTATATGATGCTTTGCTAAGTCAGATTAATAAAGATTTTAACTTGGCGAATGAAGCAATAGATTTTCCCAAGAGTACAAGTCCCAACGACTTGAAGATTCAACTTCACGAGAAAATCTACCGACTTATTCAGTATAAATTTTCCGAATATCTTAATCTTTTGTACATCGTTGATGTAAGTGAGAAAGAAGTCAAAAAACTCGACGGATCAGATTTAGTACTACTTTCTGAGCAAGTTGTCTTTTTGCTTCTCAAGCGAGAATGGCAAAAAGTGTGGTTTCGACATAAATACAGTTCTTAATTTTGCTTTTAAAAGTAAACTCTTACAAAAGGCATAAAAGGCTCAGAATACACATTTTTATCTTTGTCGTGTAACAAGTCGTATCGAGCTCCAATAGTGACACTTCCCGTTCGGTAGCCAGCACCTATAAATAAAGCAGTATTCCAGAAATCATTATTTTCAGTTTCTACGATTGCATTGGTTACGATTTTTCGTTCTGTATTCACGCGCAATTGTTCTACTTCTGCAGATAGTTGTATTGACCTTATAGGATTAAAGAGCGCTACCACGCTTCCGCCGTAAAGATTACTTGTGTACTGCAAAGTTTGATTACTATTGAGCACACGAGCTTTTTGGTCTATATAAGTATACTGCGCTCCAAGTCCAATTGCAAAATATTCGTTTACATTGTAAATGGCTCCTGGCGCAACCGAAATATTGGTATAATTACTTCCGAAGTTTAGACCCAATCCACCCCCAAACTGAACTCGCTGCCAAAATTCACTTTTGGCTTTTGGAGGATTAATTTGCGCCTGAATATTCGAAATACTTAAAAGTACAAATACGGCAGAAAATAAGATTTGATATCGAAGAGTGCTGAATTTTATCATTTTTAATGTCTAATGGTTATTAAAACATAAAAGTATTTAAAATAATTCAGATTCTATTTCAATTATTGTACTTTTGCCTAACTACTTTAACAACTTAGTATATTCAAAAAAAATATGGATAGGTTTTCATTTTTAAACGCAGCACACACTGACTTTTTTGCCGAATTATACGAACAGTATCTTGAAAATCCAGAC
>JBBSQV010000146.1:0-6306 GCA_038243675.1 Flavobacteriales bacterium | reverse complement strand
ATTATATTTGCCCGATGCAGTTATCAATTATAATTTTAAATTACAATGTACGCTACTTTTTAGAGCTTTGCATTGACAGCGTAATCAAGGCGACGAAAGATATTGATGCCGAAATTATAATGGTGGATAATAATTCGCCAGACGATAGTTGCGCAATGGTTCGTGAAAGATTTCCTCAGATAACGCTGATAGAAAATAAACAAAATGCAGGTTTCCCTAAAGGAAATAATATAGGTGTAGCTTCAGCTAAAGGGAAATACATCTGCATTTTGAATCCAGATACGGTCGTTGCCGAAGATACATTTACTTCAATTCTGAAATTTGCCGATGCTGAAATTAATTTGGGGATAGTCGGATGCAGACTGATTGACGGTCGAGGGAATTTCCTTGCCGAATCAAAAAGAGGAGTACCGACGCCATTTGTAGCTTTTACGAAAGTTACCGCACTTTATAAGATATTTCCGAAGGTTGAGTCCTTTAATCGATATTATATGAGTTCAGTGGCAGAATTTAATTTGGCGAAAGCCGAAATATTAGTAGGTGCTTTTATGGTCATGAAACGCTCACTTTATCTTGAAGTAGGAGGATTTGACGAAGATTGCTTTATGTATTCAGACGATATAGATTTGTCTTATATGGTCTTGAAAACTGGAAGAGATAACTACTATTTCCCCGAAACTTCTGTGATACATTATAAAGGAGAGAGTACTATTAAGGACGGTACTTATATGAACCGTTTTCGAGATGCGATGAATTTCTTTTATAAAAAGCATTTTAAAGTTTCGGCTACCTTTAATGTATTGATGAAAATTGGGTCTTATTTCTTTGTGATTTCGAAAAAGACGAAGAAGGGTAAAACTGTAATTTTAGATGAATATATTTTAGTTTCAAAAGATGCATTTTTATTTGAAAGACTTCAAACACAATTAAAGAAGAAAGTTTATCTTCGTAAGTTATCAGATTTAAAAATTTCTGACAATCACACTCAGTATATATTTGATACAAATTCAATAACATATAAAGAAATTTTAGATAGTATGCAGGCTTTAAAGTCGGACAATTCTAGTTTTAAAATGGCTTTCGCCGAATTTATAATCGGCAGTAATTCAAGTGATGATAGAGGAGAGGTGATTTTGATTGAAAAAGAAAGTGCACAGCAATTTGATTTGTTAAAAAACTAAGAAAGTAGTAATTGAAAGCAAATTTATTTTTAGTAATTTTGCGAAAGAATTTAAAACACACCGTTAGGTTAACAATATGGCAAGATTTGAATTGAAATTACCCAAAATGGGTGAAAGTGTTGCAGAAGCAACTATTACCAACTGGTTAAAAGAAGTAGGTGATCACATTGATGTTGATGAAGCAGTTTTAGAAATTGCTACCGACAAGGTTGATAGTGAGGTTCCTTCTGAAGTTTCTGGAAAACTAATCGAAAAGCTTTTTAATACAGACGATTTAGTTCAAGTTGGTCAGACGATAGCAATTATTGAGGTAGAAGGCGGAGTTGTTGTAGACGCTCCATCAGCAGCTACTTCTGCTGTGGCTGAGAATATATCAGCTTCGGATGCTTGTACCTTAGCCCCACAAGCGGCTGGATCTTCTGCTTCAAAAGAAGACTTTGCAAATTCAGATAAATTCTTTTCGCCACTTGTAAAGAATATTGCTAAGCAAGAAAATATTTCAATTTCAGAATTAGAAGGCATTTCTGGTAGCGGAAGCGAAGGACGTGTTACTAAAAATGATATTTTAAAACATATAGAAAACAGAGGTTCTGAAGCAGCGCCACAAGCAGTTGCGCCACAGCCAACAGTAGCAGCGCCAAAAACAGCTCCGACTAGCAAGGCAGCTCCTGTGTCTGTAAATGGGCAAGATGAGATTATAGAAATGGATCGTATGCGTAAGCTGATCTCGGGATATATGACAGCTTCATTGCAAACATCAGCTCACGTTCAGTCTTTTATTGAGGTAGATGTTACTAATATTTGGGACTGGAGAGAAAAAAATAAAAATACTTTCGAAAAGAGAGAAGGCGAAAAGCTAACATTTACTCCAATTTTTATGGAGGCTGTTGCCAAAGCGCTAAAGGATTTCCCAATGATGAATATCGCTGTGGACGGTGACTATATCATTAAAAAGAAAAATATAAATTTAGGAATGGCAGCTGCTTTGCCAAATGGTAACTTAATTGTTCCAGTAATTAAAAATGCTGATCAATTGAACTTGTTAGGAATGGCGAAAGCTGTAAACGACTTAGGATCTCGTGCGAAAGCAGGAAAATTGAAGCCAGATGATACTCAAGGTGGAACTTACACAGTTACAAACGTTGGAACATTTGGAAGTGTTTTTGGAACTCCGATTATCAATCAGCCACAAGTAGGGATATTAGCTCTTGGTGCTATTAGAAAAGTACCAGCAGTAATCGAAACTCCAGACGGTGACTTTATCGGAATTCGTAAGAAAATGTTCCTATCACACAGTTATGACCACCGAGTTGTTGATGGATCTCTAGGAGGAAGTTTTGTCCAAAGAGTTGCTCAGTATATGGAAGCTTTTGATGTGAATAGAGTTGTCTAACATTTCACTTTAAATATATACCCGACGTGCAATACCGTCGGGTTTTTTTATAACAATACTTTTAAGAAAAAATAATGCAAGAACTATCACTTAGTAAACCGATGTGTTTTTTTGATTTAGAAACTACCGGAATTGATATTTGTAAAGATAGAATAGTTGAAATTTCTATTTTGAAAGTTTTTCCAAATGGAAATAAAGAAAGTAAAACTTGGTTAGTGAATCCAGAAATGCCAATTCCACCAAGTTCTACAGAAATCCACGGAATTACGGATGAGAAGGTTGCAAATGAACCAACATTCAAAACACTTTCTTCGCAAATATATACAATGATCAAAGATTCAGATTTGGCTGGTTTTAATTCAGATCGATTTGATATTCCATTATTAGCCGAAGAAATGCTGAGAGCAGGCGTTGATTTTGATCTTAAAAATCGTGTTGCTGTTGATATCCAAACTATTTTCCATAAAAAAGAAGAGCGTACTCTTGGAGCTGCTTACAAGTTTTATTGTGGTCAAACGTTAGAAAATGCACACAGTGCAGAAGTAGATACAAACGCTACTTACGAAATTTTGAAAGCACAATTAGAGCGCTATCCTGATCTCTCAAAAGATATGAGAGAACTCTCAGAATATACCACTCGTAAAAAATCTATAGATTTTGCTGGATTTATTGTTTTGGATAAAGACAATGAAGAATGTTTTTCTTTCGGTAAACACAAAGGACAGAAAGTGAATAAAATTTTGGAAACAGAACCAGGATATTTTGGATGGATCCAAAATGCGGATTTTCCTTTATACACGAAAAAAGTTCTTACTGCGATTAAATTACGCAAACTAAATTCAAAACAGAATTAAACTAAATGTATATTAGTAGTTATATTTAGATAGAAAAATTAGAAGATGAAAATTATTTGCATTGGACGTAATTATGCTAGTCATATTGCCGAACTTCAAAATGAAAGACCCGAAGAGCCAGTAATTTTTATGAAGCCTGATTCGGCGTTGGTTTTAAAGCAACATCCCTTTGTGATTCCTGAATTTACTCAGGATGTGCACCACGAAATTGAATTGGTTGTAAAGATTAATAAGGTTGGGAAATATATCGACAAGAAATTTGCCCATAAATATTACGATGAAATTACGGTAGGGATTGATTTTACGGCCCGCGATGTTCAGCAAAAATTAAAGGACAAAGGATTGCCTTGGGAAAAAGCAAAGGCTTTTGATGGATCGGCAGTCGTTGGTGATTTTATCAATAAAATTGACCTTGAATCTCCAGGTAATATTGAGTTCAAGCTCACAAATAATTCAATTGTAGTACAGCAAGGTGAGAGTGAAAATATGTTGTGGAATATAGATGAAATAATCGCTTATGTCTCACAATATTTCACTTTAAAGATTGGAGATCTAATCTTTACCGGCACACCTCAAGGAGTTGCTGCGGTAAAGGCAGACGATTTATTAGAAGGGTATTTGGAAGACAAACAATTATTTAGAATTCAAGTAAAATAATGGCATTACACTATAATTTATCGAAAGTTTACGCATTATCTGACAACGATCCAGAATTTGTCAATGAGATTTTGCAGCTTTTTATCTCCGAAGTTCCTCAAGATTTAGAGCAGATAAAAGCTGGAATAAAAGATAAAAACTACCACCAAGCTTACAGCTTTTCGCATAAAGTAAAACCAACTTTAGATTTGCTGGGACTTAATATTGCATTTGAAGAGATTTTGCAAATTGAAGCTTGGACGAGGCGCGAAGGCAAACGAAAAGAGATCAAAGATTCTTACAAAGCGGTAGAAACGCAGATAGAAAAAGCAATTAAGGAAATTAAAAAAGATTTTACACTTGAGTAAATTTAAATTCCTATTGAAAACAGTTTTGTCAATGTATAAATGTTTATGAAAGCAAGTATTGTTACCATAGGTGATGAAATTCTAATTGGACAAATATTAGATACCAACTCCCAATTTATAGCGAAGTCTTTGGATAAAATCGGAATTGATATAGTATCAATTCTTTCTATTTCAGATGAGGCTCAACAAATCAAAAATACATTTTCATCCCTTCAAAATGAGGTTGATCTTGTAATAATTACAGGCGGATTGGGACCCACAAAGGATGACTTAACAAAAAAGGTGTTTTGTGATTATTTTGAAGATACACTTATTGTAAATGAACATGTTTTGTCTCACGTGACAGAGATGATCGAACATTATTATAAGCGACCGATATCGCAGATTAATAAAGATCAAGCTTTAGTGCCAAGTACTGCTATCGTTTTAAGAAACGCAAATGGTACTGCGCCGGGAATGTGGATGAAGAAAGAGAATACGGTCTATGTGTCTCTGCCTGGAGTTCCATTTGAAATGAAAACAATTGTTTCAGAAGAATTGATTCCGAAAATAATAAAAGAGTACAAAAGATCGGTGATTATTCATCAAACTGTCATTACCTACGGACAAGGTGAGAGCCTCGTTGCGGAGCGTCTCGAAGAGTGGGAAAATAATTTACCGAAAAGTATAAAGCTGGCTTATTTGCCAAGCGCAGGCAAGGTCAGGCTTAGATTATCGGGCAGAGGAGAATCAGAAAACGAAATAAGACAATTGCTAGCGTCGAATATTTCGGAGCTAAAAAAAATAATTGGAGACATAATTATTGGACTAGAAGAAGATGAAACTTTGGAAGCTTCTGTGTCAAATTTGCTTAAAGCAAATAAGCTCAGTCTAGCAACTGCCGAAAGTTGTACTGGAGGAAAAATCTCACAAATTTTAACTGAAATAGTTGGAGCTTCAACCTTTTTTAAGGGAGCAATTGTTCCGTATGATACCAATATTAAAGTTGATGTGTTAGGTATCAGTAGAGAGCTTATTAATCAGCATTCGGTTGTTAGTTCGGAGGTTGCGAAGGAGATGGCGCTATCGGTTCAGAGGATCTTTAAGTCTGACTATGCGGTAAGTACAACCGGAAATGCAGGGCCATCAAAAGGAGATTCTGATGCGGCTGTGGGAACTGTTTTTATAGCAATTGCAACACCAAAAGAGGTGATTGTAGAAGAATTTAACTTTGGCCAACCACGTGAAAAAGTCATCGATCGTGCTGTAAATCAAAGCATAGAGATGTTGCGCAAAGAAATTTTAAAAAATCTACTTTAATTGTTTTGTTAAATAGGTTTCTTTTTTGTTACTTTGCACCCTGATTTTGAATAACGATAAAAGATAAGCATAATGTCAAGAGTTTGTGACCTTACGGGTAAAAGAGCGATGGTTGGAAATAATGTTTCCCACGCTATGAATAAAACTAAGAGAAAGTTTTCTGTAAACTTAGTGAAAAAGCGTTTTTACCTTGCTGAAGAAGACAGGTGGATTACGTTGAGAGTAGCCTGTTCTACAATTAAAACAATCAATAAAAATGGAATCGCTGCAGTTTTGAAAAAAGCGCAGTCGCAAGGATTTATTAAATAATCTTTTCCAAAATAACTATATAGCAAGATGGCAAAGAAAGGTAATAGAATTCAGGTAATTTTGGAATGTACTGAGCACAAAACTAGTGGTCAACCAGGTACATCAAGATACATAACAACAAAGAACAAGAAAAATACTCCAGACAGACTTGAGATTAAGAAATTTAATCCAATTCTAAAAAGAGTAACAGTTCATAAAGAAATTAAATAAGACTTACTCATGGCAAAGAAAACCGTAGCAACTTTACAAGGAACATCAAAGAGACT
>JBBSQV010000145.1:0-6371 GCA_038243675.1 Flavobacteriales bacterium | reverse complement strand
TCGCTGGTATAATTCTCATAACTCTAAAAAGTTTTTCAATATTTGCTGTCCAATTGCTGCCGATTTCTCTGGGTGAAACTGAGTTGCATAAAAATTTTTTCTATTTAAAGCTGCGCTAAATGGCAGAATATAATCGTTGACAGCAATGGTTTCCTGACAAATTTCAGCGTAATAACTATGCACAAAATAGCAATTGTCTTCTACATTTATTTCACTGAATAATTCACCTTGAATTGCAGTAAAATTATTCCATCCCATTTGAGGTACTATTCCTAGAGGCGGAAATTTCAACACATTTGTATCAAAGATTCCCAATCCTTCCGACTCCCCTTCCTCAGAATAATTGCACATCAACTGCATTCCCAAGCAGATTCCCAAAACTGGCTGTTTCAATTCTTTTATAACCTTATCTAGCCCCTTTTCTCTTAGATAGTTCATCGCCGAACTTGCTTCTCCAACTCCTGGGAAAATTACTTTTTCGACAATTTTTAAAATTTCAACATCGTCAGTAATTACAACCTCGTAACCAAGATTTTTTACTGCGTTTTCTACCGAAGCTACATTGCCAGCATTGTACTTTAAAATAGCTATCATAACGTTCCTTTGGTACTAGGAATGTTGAAGTTTTCTGTTTTTGCCACCGCCATTTTTAGCGCTTTCGCGAAAGCTTTAAAGATAGATTCGATTTTGTGGTGCTCATTTTCACCATCCACTTTAATATTTAAATTACATCTCGCTTGATCGCTAAAAGATTTGAAGAAGTGCGAAAATAATTCGGTTGGCATATCTCCAACTTTTTCTCTTTTGAAATCTGCGTCCCAAACCAGCCAAGGTCTTCCGCCGAAATCTATCGCAACTTGCGCGAGACAATCGTCCATTGGCAACAGAAAACCATATCTTTCGATCCCTTTTTTTGTTCCTAGAGCTTGTAAAAAAGCATCACCCAAAGCAATTGCTGTATCTTCGATTGTGTGGTGCTCATCAATTTGCAAATCACCATTAACTTTGATCTTTAAATCTAAATTTCCGTGTTTTGAAATTTGTTCTAGCATGTGGTCAAAAAATGGTAAACCTGTTTCAATTGATGACTTTCCACTTCCATCCAAATTCACTTCTATAGAAATATCGGTTTCCAAAGTTTTACGATTGACTTTTCCAATTCTCGGAACAGCTTTCAGATATTGATAAATTTCATTCCAATCCATCGTGGTTAAAGTTGCATTTTGAGATTTATCATTACTAATAAAAATTGACTGAGATCCTAGATTTTCGGCAAGTTTCACATCTGTCATTCTATCTCCGATTACAAATGAGTTTGCAATATCGTAATCTCCGTATATATATTTTCCTAGCAATCCCGTTTCAGGTTTTCGAGTTGGCTTATTTTCGTGTTCAAATGACGGATCGATATAGATGTCAGCGAAGTTTACACCTTCATTTTTTAAGGTTTGTATAATGAAATTCTGAACTGGCCAAAAAGTATTTTCTGGAAAAGAATCAGTTCCAAGTCCATCTTGATTGCTCACCATTACAAGGTCGTAATTTAATTCTTTAGCGATACGAGCGAGGTTTGAAATAGCATTTGGTAGAAACTCTAATTTCTCAAAACTATCAATCTGAAAATCTTCTGGCTCTTTGATAATCGTTCCGTCGCGGTCTATAAACAATACTTTCTTAGTCATTTGAAATTAATTTTAAGGCATTCATTAATTTTAGGTTTTCATCTTGAGTTCCAACCGTAATTCGAATGCAGTTTTTGACCACTGAATCTCGGTTGCGAATAATAATTTGTTTCGAAATTAATTCAGAATAAATTTCGTTGGCGTTTTCTACTTCTACTAAAATAAAATTGGCATCTGAAGGATAAATTTTTTGAATTATTTTCAGTGTCTGAAGATCTTCGATAAGCTTTGACTTCTCTCCTAAAATCCTATCCACATTCTTCTGAAATTCTGTTTCGTTATTCAAGACTTGTAAAGCCACTTTCTGATTTACAGAACTTATATTGTACGGTGATTTTACTTTTTTGTAATAGGAAAGAATTTCTTCATTCATCACGGCAATTCCCAATCTAAGTCCTGCCAATCCCCACGCTTTGCTGAGAGTTTGAGAAATTATTAAGTTTGGAAAATTGACTAATTGCTTTATAAAAGACTCTTGCTCACTAAAATCAATATAAGCCTCATCCACAATTACGATTCCTTTGAATTTTCTTAGAACAAAAATAATGTCTTCAAATTTTATTATATTTCCTGTCGGATTATTTGGAGAACAAATGAAAATCAGCTTTAAATTTTCATCTGAAAAAAACGGTTCAACTGTTCTTCTATCAATTTGAAATTCTGAATTTAGCGGAAGCTTAATCAATTCAACCGAATTGATATTTGCCGAAACCTCATACATCCCGTAGGTTGGAGTGAATGTCAACGCTTTATCTTGATTTGGTTCGCAGAAGATTCTGAAAGCCAAATCAATGACTTCGTCACTTCCGTTTCCTAGAAATATCTTATTTGCATCGACTTTTTTAATTTCTGCCAGACGTTTTTTCAAGTCGGTTTGATCTGGATCTGGATATCGATTGTGAATTCCAAAGGGATTTTCGTTAGCATCCAGAAAAGTACCTTCTTTTCCGGTATATTCATCTCTTGCGCTAGAATATGGAGCAAGATTTAAAATATTTTTTCGAACTAGTTGTTGAATACTACTTTTCATTTTTAATCTTTTTAAGTCGGATGCTAACCGCATTCTTGTGAGCAAATAATTCTTCGGCTTCGGCCATTACTTCAATCGTTTTTCCAATATTTTGAAGTCCAACTTTTGATATTTTCTGAAATGTAATTTTCTTTACAAAACTATCTAACGAAACGCCGCTATAACTTTTAGCATAACCGCTCGTTGGCAAAGTATGATTTGTACCGCTGGCATAATCACCAGCACTTTCGCAACTATAATTTCCAAGAAATACGGATCCTGCATTTTGAATCTGAGCAGTATAACTTTCAGGATATTCAGTTGCTAAAATTAAATGCTCAGGCGCGTAGACGTTACTAAAATCTATACAGTCTGAAACCGATTTAAACGCAATCGAAAAGCTGTTTTCTAACGATTTCTTTACAAATTCTGCTCGTGGTAGATCTTGTAATTGTATTTCAATTGCATCAGCGACTTTCTGCTGAAGAGATTCGTCATTTGTGAGCAAAACAACGTGGCTATCTGGCCCGTGTTCGGCTTGACTCAACAAATCTGCGGCGACAAACTCCGCATCAGCATTTGAATCTGCTATCACCAATACTTCACTTGGTCCAGCTGGCAAGTCGATTGCGACACCACTTTGCTGCACTAGCTCTTTAGCTTTCATCACATATTGATTCCCAGGACCAAAAATCTTATTCACTTTCTTGATGCTTTCAGTTCCAAAAGCCATCGCAGCAATTGCTTGCGCACCTCCAATTTTATAAATTTCAGTTATTCCCAAAGATGATGCAGTATACAAAATCGCAGAGTTAACTTTCCCATTTTTATCTGACGGCGTGCACAAAACGATTCTGCCACATCCAGCTAATTTTGCAGGTATTCCAAGCATTAGTATTGTCGAAAATAAGGGAGCTGTTCCTCCAGGAATATACAATCCTACATTTTCGATTGCAAAATTTTCTCTCCAGCAAAGAACTCCAGGCATTGTTTCAACTTTTTCTTCAGAAGATTTTTGCGAACTGTGAAATTTCCGAATATTATCTGCGGCAATAGCGATCGCTTCTTTAAGTTCTACGGCAACTTCGCTTTTTGCGATTTCAATTTCTGCAGCACTAACTTTTAAATCATCTAAAGAAACGCCATCAAATTGCAGAGAAAAATCTCGCAGTGCTTGATCGCCACTCTTTTGAACCTTCTTTATAATTTTTTGAACTTTATCTCCTAAATCTTCCGATTTAAAACTTGGGCGTTGGCTCAAGGCTTCCCAATCTTTTGCTGCTGGATTTGTATATGTTTTCATAAGTGACTTTAATTATAGAATCATTTTTTCTATTGGAACGACTAATATTCCTTCGGCGCCTGCACCTTTTAACTCTTCAATAACATCCCAAAACTTATCTTCGGAAATTACTGAATGCAAGCTGCTCCAGCCTTCTTCAGCCAATGGCAGAATCGTTGGACTATTCATCCCCGGCAAGATTTGTATAATTTTGTCTAAGTTTTTATTGGGAGCGTTCAGCAAAATGTATTTGCTCTCCTTTGCTTTTTGAACAGCACTGATTCGGAATAATAGCTTGTCTAAAATTTGTTTTTTCTCGACCTCTAACTTTTCAGAAGCAACCAAAACAGCTTGACTGCTTAGTACTTTTTCAATTTCCTTTAATCCATTCGAAAATAATGTACTTCCGCTGCTGACGATATCACAAATCCCGTCGGCGAGTCCGATTCCCGTTGCTATTTCGACACTTCCAGAGATGAATTCGATTGTAGCTTCGATGTTATTCTCTTGGAAATAATCTTCTAAAATATTTGGATACGAAGTCGCAACTTTTTTCCCGTTGAAGAAATTCAAGTCAGTATATTCAACTTCTTTGGCAACAGCCAAACTCAATCGGCAAGATGAAAACCCAAGTTTTTGAATCACATTAAGATTTTTACGACTTTCAATCAGAACATTTTCGCCGATAATTCCGATATCTGCGACCTTCTGCTCGACATATTGCGGAATGTCATCATCTCTCAGAAATAAGATTTCGACTGGAAAATTTGATGATTCAGTAATTAATTTACCACCACCATTTGGAATTTTGATTCCACATTCTTGGATAAGACGTAGAGAATTTTCGCTTAAGCGACCACTTTTTTGAATTGCAATTTTTAATTTACTCATTATTTGTTTGTTGAATGCTTGAGTAAATCGGTGCGCGGAAAATGGCAGAAAAGAAAAATCCCGTTTGATTTACTCAAACGGGATTAGATTTTATAGTTAACTACATATCACGATCACCTCGCTTGAGCGCAAGAATGATGATGATGATGTACTTGATTGAACATAGTTGTTATTTTGAATCGTCAAATGTAAAAATAAATTTGGTGCAAAATTCCATTTTAAGTTTTCTTTGTGATTAGCAGATCCGATTAATAATAAGATCATTAAATTAAGTTATTATAATTCAGACTTTTGATTGACTTTCAAATTTTCGTATTGTTACTTGGGCGAGACCTTTCGCCAGAACGAATACGGTAAAATTGAAATTTTCTTTTGGCTCAGGTCGGGGTATTCGTTCCTAATCTTTCTTGTAGCTTTTGCTCCGCAAAGCCACAAGAAAGGATTTCCACTGCAAACGAAGTTCATCGAATTCCTTTATAAAATATTATCCGATGAGATAATCCCTCTCGCAAATGACTTCGTTGAATCAGATATTTTTGTCTATAGTTAGTATTCCCAAAATTTATAAAGTCCCATAGGGACGATGTTATTGTAGCCCGCTGCTTTAGTTGCGGGTAAATAAGAATTCGAATATGCAGAAAGACCCATAGGGACGATGTTATTGTAGCCCGCTGCTTTAGTTGCGGGTAAATAATAATTCGAATGTGCAGAAAGTCCCATAGGGACGATGTTATTGTAGCCCGCTGCTTTAGCTGCGGGTAAATAAGAAATTCGAATATGCAGAAAGTCCCATAGGGACGATGTTATTGTAGCCCGCTGCTTTAGTTGCGGGTAAATAAGAATTCGAATATGCAGAAAGTCCCATAGGGACGATATTATTGTAGCCCGCTGCTTTAGTTGCGGGTAAATAAGAATTCGAATATGCAGAAAGTATCATAAGGAAGATGCTATTGTAGCCCGCTACTTCAGCTGCGAGTAAACAAGAATTCGAATATGCAGAAAGTCCCATAAGGACGATTTTACTTTTGTCCGCTGCTTTAGCTGCGGGAAATAAAATTCGAATATGCAGAAAGTTCTATAGGGACAATGTTATAAAGACGCTAATTACTCAAAAAGATTTTTATATTTTTTTAATGTTACCTAAGCCATTGCTCACAATAAGACTCTATTCAAAACATTTATTGCGAGTTTTACTGTATACTTTATAATATTTAATTAAAATAGTGTTCCACATCTATCGTTTTATATGAGTCGTCCCGATAAGACTTATTTTTTTCGTTCATTTCTATAACCCCCAGTTGAAACTGCGGGTTACAATAAATTCGTCCCGATGGTACTGAACAATTCTATTTTTTATAAAAATAGTTATAAAACAAAAAAGCCTAATCTTGCGATTAGGCTTTTTCAAAAGAAAGGCGACGACATACTCTCCCACATAACTGCAGTACCATCTGCGCAGGCGGGCTTAACTACTCTGTTCGGGATGGGAAGAGGTGAGCCCCGCCGC
>JBBSQV010000144.1:0-6555 GCA_038243675.1 Flavobacteriales bacterium | reverse complement strand
TCTTTTCCAAAAGATACGTAACCACGTTGTCCGCCGATGCCAGGGATTTCATATTTTTCTTTTTCTTCTTTTGAGAGCGAAAAGAATTTCCGAATTTCACTATACAGTTCGTCAACAAGAGGTTCATCAAGGAAATGTCCTTTTAATGCTACAAAACCAATATCTTCAAATGCTGTTCCGATTTCATTTACAAATTTTTGTTTACGTTTCGGGTCGTCCGAAAGGAAATCACGTAGATCGACGCTAGGAATTTGTTGCATAATTTTAAAATTGTGTCACTACCAGAACGGTAATTAGACCTTGTTACTACAAATATAATTAATAAATGGACAACAGATTTGCTATTTATTTAATTATTGAATTTTGCAGTTTTGGTAGAATGTCTCATCTAAATTTTAATTACTTTTGAATTGTTTTAAACCAACTAAATTTTAGGCAAATAATGAATTTTGAAAGAGGTAATCTTAGCAATGATCAGTTATTAGATTTGTACAAAAAGATAATTAAACCTCGTCTGATAGAGGAAAAGATGCTTATCTTAATTAGACAAGGTAAAGTTTCTAAATGGTTTTCTGGTATTGGCCAAGAAGCAATAGCTGTCGGAGTTACCGCTGCTTTAAGAAAAGACGAGTATATTTTGCCAATGCACCGAAATTTAGGTGTTTTTACGAGCAGAGATATTCCGTTATACAGACTTTTTTCGCAGTGGCAAGGAAAAGCGAATGGTTTTACTAAAGGTCGTGATCGCTCTTTCCACTTCGGAACTCAAGAATATAATATAGTTGGGATGATTTCGCATCTCGGACCTCAACTTGGAGTTGCTGACGGAATTGCACTTGCAAATAAACTGAGCGAAAACGGAAAAGTTACGGCGGTATTTACTGGAGAAGGTGCTACAAGCGAAGGAGATTTTCACGAAGCACTGAATATCGCTTCAGTTTGGGATTTACCAGTTTTATTTATAATTGAAAATAATGGTTATGGACTTTCTACTCCGACAAACGAACAATACCGTTGTGAAAATCTTGCTGATAAAGGCGTAGGTTACGGAATGGAAGCCCATATTATAGATGGAAATAATATTGTAGAGGTTTATACTAAAATTTCAGCGATTACCGAATCAATTCGGAGCAATCCGAGACCCGTTCTAATTGAATTTAAAACTTTCAGAATGCGTGGTCACGAAGAGGCGAGTGGTACCAAATATGTTCCGCAAGAGTTGATGGATATGTGGGCAGTGAAAGATCCAGTAGAGAATTTTAAAAAATATTTATTGTCAGAAAATATCTTGACTGAGGAAATGGATGCGCAGTGGCATTCTGAAATTAAGAAAGAAATTGATGACAACCTCTTGATTGCAAATGACGAAGCAGCAGTCGAAGCGTCTATGTCGGAAGAATTAAATGATGTTTATAAACCTTTTGACTTTCAAGAAATAAAACCTTCACAAGAAGTTGAAAACATACGATTTATTGACGCTATAACTGCAGCTTTGAGACAGTCGATGCAGAAGTATGACAAACTTGTGATAATGGGGCAAGATATTGCAGAATATGGTGGTGCTTTCAAAATTACCGATGGCTTTGTATCCGAATTTGGAAAAGGAAGAGTTCGCAACACACCAATTTGTGAAAGTGGGATTGTATCAACAGCTATGGGACTTTCTATTGCTGGATATAAAGCAATTGTTGAAATGCAGTTCGCAGATTTTGTGTCCTCAGGATTTAATCCAATTGTAAATTATTTAGCGAAAAATCATTATCGTTGGAATGAAAAAGCAGATGTGGTTGTGAGGATGCCATGTGGCGGCGGAACTCAAGCTGGGCCTTTCCACTCACAGACAAACGAGGCTTGGTTTACAAAAACTCCAGGTCTAAAAGTTGTTTATCCAGCTTTTCCTTATGATGCAAAAGGTTTATTAAATGCGGCGATTGAAGATCCAAATCCTGTAATGTTCTTTGAACATAAGCAGTTGTATAGAAGTATTAAACAAGATGTTCCAACAAATTATTACACGCTTCCATTGGGAAAGGCAGCCGTTTTAAGAGCTGGATCTGATGTTACAGTAATTTCTTTTGGAGCTGCGGTTCATTGGGCAGTTGAGGCTCTTGATAAGATTGGAAATATTTCAGCCGATTTAATTGATCTTAGAAGTTTGCAACCATTAGATACAGAGACTATTTACGCTTCGGTAAAGAAAACTGGAAAAGTTATTATTTTGCAAGAAGACAGTATGTTTGGAGGAATTGCAAGTGATTTATCAGCTTTGATTATGGAAAACTGTTTTAAATATCTCGATGCTCCTGTAAAAAGGGTGGCGAGTCTTGACAGTCCAATTCCATTTACTAAGGCGCTGGAAGATCAGTATTTGCCGAAAGGTAGATTTGAAGAAGAATTGAAAAGCTTATTGGCTTACTAAAATATAAACTCCGCACTTCGCGGAGTTTTTTATATTTAGTATTGTAGTGTTATATACCTCCAGCTCAATTAGCTTCTACTAGTAATTTCAAACTTTTTTTCAGGGTATCTCGTATTTGACGTAATTACGTTGCTCAACAATGATTTGCGAGAGGGATAGAAGTGGAAATCCTTTCTTGTGGCTTGGCGAAGCAAAAGCCACAAGAAAGATTGGGAACGGAAAGCCCGACCTGAGCTTAACGAAATTTTCAACTTTATCGAAAACGTTCTGGCGAAGGTCTCGCCCAAACGAAAATCAATCATATTGTTGTATAACAATAGTCGCATTTCAGCAAATAAATGCAGCAGTGTTTGACAATGATCCGTTAAATTGTTTTGATGTTGCTATTCAATTTGTATTTTTACTAGTCGTAGATTTACAAAAATTATACATTTACAGATATTAGTTGTGCTAAATAATTACACCTTTATATGAGATTAATAATTGAAAGAAAAGAGGTCAAAATTTCCCCTGATCCAACCCGTGTTATCGCTAAATTTTTTTTCAATGGCGATGAACGTGCAGTGCAACTGATAAAACAAGTGCTACAACTTTCTCAAGAAGATATTTTTGGACTTATTTCTCCTCTACTTCAAGATTTTTCTAAGAGACATAGAAATATTACCTTTAAATTGGAAAAACATTGTCAAAAAGTAGAACATCAAATTAAGATGGCGGGGTACGATCCTGAAAAACTAGATGAATATACAAGATTGCTAATTGGATCGTATTTTACTCACGAATATTCAATAGAATCTGCTGCTTTTTTTAATCCTTCAATTGTCGAAGATATTGATCAGATCAATTTGGAGCGAGGACAACTGCGGGTTATAATCAGTTTTCGAGCTGTGGGAGAGGGGCACGTTTCGTCTGTAGTTTTCCGGCGTGCAATACTTGACAGATATAATAATGTCACGATTCTTCCAGTTGGAAAATATATTGACGAGGCTGAAAAAGTTCGGAATGGCGTTTTTCAGAAAAAACTGTTTTTGCAAAAAGCTGCGGAAGAAGGCATTAATGAAGATTTCTTGAATACTGTTGATGAGCGTTTGGGCGATAAATTTGAATATCCCGATCTAAAGTCGATCATTATTGAGGCAAAGGAAAAAACCGATGATGAAAAAATGCTTCGTCAGTATAATTTGATATTAGCTTTATCAGATAGTTATCGAAATATAAGTTTTTCAAAAGATACCGATATTAGTGATAGGGTGATTTTCCCTATATCTGATTTGGAAAGGAAAGGTATCGAGGATGCTAGATTTGTAAAATTTACTATGGATAATGGAGGTATAGCTTATTATGCTACTTATACTGCATTTGATGGATCACACATTATGCCTAAGCTTTTAAAAACAACGGATTTTTATAATTTTAAAACTAGTCCATTAAATGGAGAGGGCGCACAGAACAAGAATTTGGCTCTATTTCCTAGAAAAATAAATGGTAAATATGCAATGTTATCAAGAATTGACGGAATCAATAATTATATTATGTATTCTGATACTATTCATTTGTGGGAAAACCCCATTTTAATTCAGCAGCCAAAATTGCCGTGGGAATTTGTGCAATTAGGGAATTGTGGATCGCCTATCGAAACGAAAGACGGATGGCTAGTAATTACGCACGCTGTAGGATCTATGCGACGTTATAGTCTTGGTGCATCGCTATTGGATCTAAACAATCCCGAAATAGAAATTGGTAGACTTTCAGAGCCCTTAATAATTCCCAATACCGAGGAGCGCGAAGGGTATGTTCCAAACGTTGTTTACTCTTGTGGCTCCATCATTCATAATGGTGAACTTATAATTCCCTACGGTCTATCGGATTATAGCTCTAGTTTTGCTACTGTGAATCTTGAAATATTGCTAGACAGACTTAAAAACGATGGAAAGTAATATTTACTTCAGTAGTTATTTTATGGTTCTTAATGGTAAATCAACTTGATATGTTGAGACTTCGCCCAAAATTGATGGTGCTGTAATAATGTCCTGGTGTGTATATGTATTTTTTTGTGTGCTTACAGCTACGATTCCTGTACTATCGTAAGTAGCTTACACACTTAATCAAAGAAGTGCTTCAAATTTTTTTTGCTGCAGACTCCTGATTGAAATCAGTCCTTTTTTTTTTAAATTTGATTTCGCCTTAGTTTGATCTAGATATAGATTTTGACAAATCGGATCACCTCGATTAAAAATAGTTTTTATAATTTCTGTGTGATACTTTCCTTTATAAACGTTCCACAAGCCTAAAAGTAAAGAGCAGTAATTACTTACTGCTCTTTGCTTTTATTGCTCTAATGGTAGAAGTATTGTAAATGTTGCTCCTTCGCCTAGATTCGATGTAGCACTTATGATACCGTGATGTTTGTCGATAATCTTTTTACATATTGCAAGTCCAATGCCGGTGCCGTCATAAGTGCCCTTTGCATGAAGTCTTTGAAATACTTCAAATATTTTTGATGCATATTCTTGACTAAATCCAATCCCATTATCTTTCAATGTGATTTCGACATAACTTTGATTTGGATATAGATTTTGACTATTTAATTCAGCTCCGCTGACAACGCGATTTGTAATATTAATGTGAGGTGGTTGTCCTTCCTTTGCAAATTTGATAGAATTTGAAATAAGATTTACAAATAATTGACTAAGTTGAAATGAAATACCACTGACTGCCGGAAGAGGATCAACATTAATACTTCCATTTTTATCTTCTAAAGTGTCAATAAAATCACCTTGAATTTCTTCTAGTAATTCCTGCAAATTTACTTTCTCAAAATCTTTGTCAACTGCACTAGTTCTTGAGTATGCAAGAAGGTCTGTAATAAGTGATTTCATTCTAGCCGCTGCACTTTCTACTCTTAGAAAATACGATTTCCCTCTATCCGATAAATTTTCGTAATCAGAATCTAAAATAATACTTATAAAAGTCTGAATTTTTCTTAATGGCTCTTGCAAGTCATGGCTTGAAATATATGCAAAAGACTCTAAATCTTGATTGGAACTTTGAAGATCAATATTTATCTCACTTAAATCTTTTGTTCTAGCGTCAACAAGATCTTCCAATGTTTCTTGAAACATAATCTGATCGTGTATATCGGTGCTTGTCCCTACCCATTGTATAATATTGTCTTTGTCATCTCGTTGAGGAACAGCTCGCGACAATTGCCATCTATAATCTCCATTTGCTTGTCTAAAACGGTGTTCGAATATAAAATCGGCGCCAGTATTAATGGAATTTATCCATAACTCTGTATTCTCAGCTCGATCGTCAGGATGAACCATGCTAAGCCATCCATTTCTAAATAAATCCTCCTCCGTTCTTCCCGAGAAGTCATATACTGCTTGGTTAAAATAATTTAGCTTCCCTTCTGGTGTTGCAGTCCATATAAACTGCTGCATTACTGAAGCAATAGATTTAAATTGATTTTCACTAGATTTAAGTGCCTGTTCCGCTCTTACTCTTTCTGTAACATCATAAGCAGAAATCATAACGCCATCAACCGATCCTGCTGCATCCATCAGTGGTGCATATTCATAATCTAATACATACTCTTTCCGACCATCAGATGAATCTACGAAAGCGACAGCATTTTCTTCACTATATGCGACGCCGGAATTAAAAACTTGTTTAAGCCTTTTAGGAAAATCTTGATTTAGCAACTCTGGGAAGCACTCTAAAAAAGGTTTATTTTTAACCTCATCAAATGTTCTTCTCCAGAAGAATTCCAGCATTCTTTTGTTAGCCAATTCAATTTTGAATTCAGGACCTCTTAAAATCGCTTTTGCTACTGGAGAGTTGTTAATTATACTTCTAAATTTGTTTTCACTTTCCTCAAGTAATTTTCGGGAATCGACGACACTGGTAATTTCAGTACAGATAACAATAATTCCAATAATGCTATTGTCAACTTCGCGAAGAGGCTCGCAGACTAAATCAAAATATGCGTTTTGCCATTCTCCAAATCTATTAAGTCTTACTAAAACCTGATTTGCTATATATGGATCTCCAGTTCTATAAACTTCGGAAATTGATTCATAGATTAATTGAGTTTCAAAATCGGTTAAAGTATCTGAAATCTTAGTACCAATTAT
>JBBSQV010000143.1:0-6592 GCA_038243675.1 Flavobacteriales bacterium | reverse complement strand
TCATAGCTAACTCTGTCACCTTCTCTAAGCTCTTCAGCTCTAATTCCTGAAGCGTGAACAAAAATGTCTTTTCCTGTTTCTTCGTCTGTGATGAATCCGTAACCTTTTGACTCATTGAAAAATTTAACTGTACCTGTACGCATTGTAATAGTAATAATAATTTATAATGCCGCAAATGTAGACTATATTACAATATGTCAACACGTTTTTTTTGAAAATATTTAAAAATAATTTTTGCCTAAATCAAAGACTTCATATTTTTAAAGCCTTGGCAGTTAAATTCTTATAAAAATATATTTTGAAAAGGCTAGAAATCATTTTAATTGATAAGAAAATACCTATTTTATAATTAGGACTTCGGAGCTAAGGCTACAGCTAGTCTAGATATTTGAAATTATTTTTAAGGATATTTTGGTCTATTTACGGAGTGGCTATAAGCGTGTAAAATCTTACGATATTAATAACTAGAGCTTTTCAATATTTTTCAAAACAGAAATTGCCTTGTCTTTTGTCGCTGCTAGATCTGCAGGTTTCATTTTGTTGAGCAAGCTCATCATCATTGACATACGATGGTTTTCTTGAAAGTATTCTTTTTTCTCATCCAGAAAATGCCAGTACAAACTATTAAAAGGGCAAGCGTTGTCTGTGACTTTTTCTTTAACGTTATAATTGCAATTTGAACAGTAGTTACCCATCTTATTTATATAGCTTCCAGACGACACATAAGGTTTTGTTGCAACGATTCCGCCATCGGCATATTGACTCATTCCGCGAGTATTCGGAAGTTCAACCCATTCGATAGCATCGATATAAACGCCCAAATACCATTCGTCCACTTGGTCAGGATGAGTTTGAGTAAGTAGGCAGAAATTCCCGATCACCATCAATCGCTGAATATGATGTGCATAAGCACTATCCAAACTTTGAGAAAGTGCGTGTTGCATACATTTCATCTTAGTTTTTCCAGTCCAAAAGTAGTCAGGAAGTTTTCCAGTATTATTCAGCTCGTTTTTCTCTTTATAATCTGGCATTTCTTTCCAATAAATTCCTCTCATATATTCGCGCCATCCCAAAATCTGACGTACAAAACCTTCAATCTGCGAAATCTGTATTTCATCTTGATTCTTTTGAAACTTCTCAATCACTTGATCGATCACTTCTTTTGGACTAATCATCTTAGAATTCATTGCAAATGATAGCCTCGAATGGAATAGATATTTGTGTCCAGTATATAAAGAGTCTTGGTAAGTGCCGAAATGTTCGAGAAGATGATCACAGAAGAAATTTAAAATGTCTAAAGATTCTTTTCGAGATGTAGGCCATTGAAAGTTGTCCTCATCAATACTTCCAAAAGTTTTGACCTTTGCAGTTTCAATATCTGCAACCACTTCCGAAACATCTGTATCAAATTGCAAGGGAATCGGAATTGGAATTTCCTCCCTGTATTTATTTCTGTTTTGATGATCAAAATTCCATTTCCCTGCTAACGGTTGATCACCAACGGTTAGAATTGAATGTTTCTTGCGCATTTCGCGGTAAAAGCTTTCCATCAACAATGATTTTTTTCCTTTAAAGAAATCTGCAACTTCCATTCGGGTGCAGTAGAAATGTTCCGAGTCAAAAACTTCTGATTCTATTTTTAGCTTTTCACAAAAGTTTTTTAACTGAAGATCAAGTCGATATTCGTCAGGCAGTTGGTATTCGAATTTTTCAATCTTTTCTTTTTTGATAATTTCAGTAAGCAGAGCGGTCAATTCCTGAGGATTGTCTTTATCGGTGATTTTAAAATAGTTAATTTTATGCCCTTTCGAATTTAAAAATTTACCAAAATTTCGCATCGACAAGAAAAATGCGACAACCTTTTGAATGTGATGTTTTACATAATCAGTTTCTTGTCGCATTTCTGCCATTACATAAGTAACATCCGAATCCTTTTTTGCATACCAAGAATGCTGCTGATTTAATTGATCGCCAAGGATTAGTCGCAGAGTTTTCATAGAAGGTCATTTGTTGGTTGAATTTTCAAGTGAAGTGGAAGTAGAATATTTCAGTATGTAGAATTCCATAATCTTCGAAAACTTTCATCTTTATCATACATTTCTGCTTGCCGCGAAATATTGAATTTCCGAGATCTGGGATCATTTCTAACGCCCCAAACGTACATCGAATTGCAATAAATTAAATTTTCAAAATCGACTACAAGATAAATTGAAGAATTTAAAAAACAATGGCAGGCAGAGAATCTGTGTACGAAATTCGAGTTATTATATTTTTTTGAAGGTTACAAAATTTATATTTAAGACTGGTTTAGACGTGCTCGCACTCTAAGATTTCATTTCTTTATATCAACATCTAATTTAGTCTTTCTGCTTTATTTCAAATTCTATATTCCAAGCTTTTAAATATTCCTTCAATGATTTATTTCAAAACACTTGCAATTAATACAATGCCGATGCAGGCGAGTCCCCAGTACACATATTTAAAGAATGCGCCATCTTTGAGTTGATGGTTGAGGTATCGGCCGAGGAAAATTGCGGGAATTGTAGAAATTAAGGAAATCAGAAAATAGTCTGTGACTTGAGCAGTAATTAATCCTTTTGAATAATATCCGAGGACACTAAGGATGCTGACAGGTAAAAAGTAGGCTTGTAATGTAGCTCGAAAATGTTTGGCTGACCATTGCCTTAAATTTCCATAAAGTACTAATGGTGGACCGTTGAGTCCGTAAGCGCCTCCAAATACTCCAGACGAAAAACCGCAAATGAAGAGCCAAACTTTACTATCATTTTTAAGTGCTTTGGTTGAAGAATTGAAAAGCGAATAGAGGGAATAAACGATGATGAGAATGCCAAGTCCGATTTTAATGAAGATCTCGTTCCCATAAATAAGCAGTAAAATTCCGAGTGGAATTCCAGGAATTGCAAAAATAATTAGCCATTTCGCACTTTGGAAATGTATATTTATATGATCTTGAATTACAACTACCAATGCAATTACGATAGACAGCATTACGGACAGGGGAACTGCAATTTCCACGGGTAAAAAAAGGAGAAATAATGGGACTGCGATTAGTGATTCGCCAAAACCTAATGTTGACCTGACGAGTGAAGCGACAAAACTGATGAGGAGAATGAATACGATTGTAGAGGTCATTATTTACTAGTCTTTCTTATGAAAAATTACTTTTCATACGATTATCTATTGAGGAGATTATCTCTTTTCTCATAAGTACCTCAAATTTATTTTAAATTATAGTCTTTTCTTCGTCAGCGCTAATTATTCGTTACATAAGTCTAAGCTGAAACTTATGATCCATAAATGTAAGCAACAAAAGAAATAGTACACAGAGAAAAAAGCTTATAATATTAATTTTCAGTCTGATGTTTAACCTTTTTGACGTTTTAAAAACTAAATAAAAGAGGAAACTGCATACTACAATCGAAACTGCAAACAATCCTATTCCCAGCGAAATTCCGAATCTCCCTTCGTCATTTGGGCCTGCTAAATTTGCTAATCCAGCAGCAACTCTGAAGACAAATGGAAAAAATAGAAATGGATATAATTCAATTCTTTTGTATTTAAGAATGAAGAAGTAACAAAGAATCGCCTGAAGAATTGTAAATATTGGCCCCGCCATCGTAACGTAATTCCGATGCCACTCGTGCAGATAATTTCCTGATGGATAGGTCCCATTTAAGGTTGCAATCATTTTATTACCCAAAACTTCTCCCATACTCCAATGAGCAATTTCGTGTAAAATGGTGCTAGCGAAGACGGAAATGAAGATTAGAAGAATGTATTTGAGGTCGATTTTGGGGCTCATTACTTTCTTTAGGAAATAAATTTTTTAAGTATAAGTGAAAGTCTGCTTCAAAAGAAGCAGGAATTATAGCAGCTTCTTTTCTATTGTAGTATTTATCGAGTAATGATTCATTTCGAATGAAACTCTACCCAATATAATCGCTGGATGAATGCTGTGTTTTTGCGAAATCTTCTCAATTTTCTGGTCTGTCAAGGAATTTTTATTTACCAGAATATCATTCCAACAATCTTTAGGAATTAAGTGCTTTTCAGCAAAATCATTTGACTCTGTTTCAAATTGGTTTTCTTCATTGTGAGTTAAATCTAAGAATTTTTGCTCTTTATTGCTTTTCAAGTGCAAAGCAATATGGCCAATTTCGTGCATTACAGTAAAAGCAAAGTTGTCAAGACGACTATGTCTTAAAGTAACTGCTATTGCAGGATTATTTACAGACCAAAATGAATAGCCATCTATCGGAGTTTTTTCAAGTTTCTCAATTGTTACAAATTTAATTCCGTATTGATTAAGAACTTTTTTTACCTTTTCTAAGGTATTCTCATTCTCGAAAAAGATGTCACGTAATTCCTTAGTTAGCGTATCAATCGTGTCAAAGTTGAAAGAATTTACGATCTGAATTTTGGCTTTGTATTCAGCTAGTAAATTCCAAGCAACCATATTTTTATCGTCAATTTGTAATTTCTCTGATTTCTTATAGAATGCAAACTTCTTAATCGCAAAAACTTCAACTAACGCATCAATTGTAGAAATAGCATAAATCAACTTGATTTTATTAATATTGTCTTCTAAGTTATCTGTAAGATAGCCTTGTTTTTTAAAATAATTGACGGGAACATATTGTTTAATAATTGTCCAAATTTCAATTAATTTTATTTTAGTTATATTCTTGTCTTTTATTCTAGCACAGTCAATTTCATATTGAGACTGAAATTTCATCCAGTAGTCGGCAGGAATTTCTAAAGTTTTTTCGAGTAAGATTGCTAAATCTGCTGTGATTGGTCTTTTCCCCTTTATCACTTCATTTAAGAAAGAAGGTTTTACACTTAACATTTCAGCCAAGTCTTTTTGATTCAGATCTTCTCTAAATTCTAACTCATCCTTTATCAAGATGCCGGGATGAGTAGCTTCAAAAGGAGTTATTTGTGTTGTTGCGTTCATAATGATGGTTAGTTTTTATGAGTAGTGATTACTCAAATCAATAATTGAACAAATGGTAATTGTATTTATTTCGTCGGCTTTTAAAGTGCTAATGAATTCTATTCGATACTTTTTATCGACGCGAACAGATTCTATTCCTTTTTTACTTCCAATTAACTTTTCATAATTCAGACTTTTTATCGGATACAGATCCTCGACGCTACTTGCAACTCTTAACTTGTCAATTGTCTGTTTGTATTTTTGGATTACTTCCTTTTGAAATCTATGTTTTTTGCTCTTTGATTTCCCTTCTTCGTAAAGGTCTTTTAGATAATCTTCGGTAAAAATTATTTCCATAAGCTTCAGATTTCTTCGGACAAAGGTAACTTAAACGCTCGACATAATTCACTTATTTAGTGAATTATTGCAATTATAGTGTCCTATTTTTTAACTAGGTACTTGAATGTATGATGTTTTTAAAAATATTCAATACCTAATATATCAAAATACTCGATCAATTAACTTCAACCTTAAAAAAAAATCTCCAATAACACCCCCCATTCGCGCGCGAGGGATAGAAGAGAAAATCCTTTCTTGTGGCTTTGCGGAGCAAAAGCTACAAGAAAGATTGGGAACGGAAAGCCCGACCTGAGCCACATTCCTGCTGAATGTTTGCAATAAACGTTCTGGCGAAGGTCTCGCCCAAAAAACCCTCATTTCTCTTAAAAACAAAAAAGCAGAACCAAAAATGAATTTGATTCTGCTCTTTAAAATGTCCATTCTTTCAATAATTAAATCGCTGATTCTGCGACTAAATCACATTTTATTTTTCTGTAACGGCAATCGATAATTCTGCCAATTGCTTGTCATCAATCTGCGAAGGAGCTTCAATCATTACATCGCGGCCTGAATTATTTTTTGGGAATGCAATGAAGTCGCGGATGGTTTCCTGACCGCCCAAAATGGCAACTAATCTGTCTAAACCAAAGGCCAAACCACCGTGAGGAGGCGCGCCATATTGGAATGCGTCCATCAAGAATCCGAACTGATTTTTGGCTTCTTCCTCAGTAAATCCAAGGTATTTAAACATTAATTGTTGTGTTGCTTTGTCGTGAATTCTGATTGATCCACCGCCAATTTCGTTTCCATTCAAGACCATATCGTAAGCATTTGCACGAACTTTTCCTGGCTCGGTGTCCAAAAGATGCATATCCTCTGGCTTTGGAGAGGTAAAAGGATGGTGCATCGCGTGGTATCTTCCGCTTTCTTCGTCAAACTCCAATAATGGGAAATCGACTACCCAAAGTGGTGCGAAAACCTTTGGATCTCTCAATCCTAATCTAGTAGCAAGCTCCATCCGTAACGCCGATAATTTCGCACGAGTTTTGTCTGCTGGCCCCGAAAGTATCATAATCATATCGCCAGCAACCGCGCCTGTAGCTTTTGCCCAAGCAGCAAGATCTTCCTGGTCGTAGAATTTATCTACAGAAGATTTATAAGTTCCGTCGTCGTTGCATTTTACATAAACCATTCCCGTAGCGCCTACTTGTGGACGTTTGATCCACTCGATAAGTGCATCGATTTCTTTACGAGTATAATTTCCTGCTTTTGGAACTGCGATTCCCACAACTAATT
>JBBSQV010000142.1:0-6603 GCA_038243675.1 Flavobacteriales bacterium | reverse complement strand
TAAGTAAATTACAGGATTTGAAAATTCGCCAAATGCCGCTGATGGTGTGGCGATATTTAGCAATACTGCCATTACCGGAATCAATAAAGCAGTCATCGACAACGGAATCGCTTCCGATATCCACAAACTCGCCGCAACCAATAAAATTGCCAAGGAGCCGTTCACATTGGGATCGTCAAATACTGGAAAGATTAATATTCCCGCAAGCAATACCAACGAAAACACCAAGCCTTTCCAATTTAAATTTTCCTTCATAGCCGTTAATTATAACTATTATAACATCTTACTTTTTAAATAAAATCGCAGTTTAACTTTGTAAAGGCAAATTAAAAATGTGTCGTTATCATCCATTTTTTCAACCTCTTAAAGTTATATTCAAAAATATTTTACGCTCGCAAGGTATCCTTTCGCCTTGACGATGACTAACGATTTTGACAAATAGATTTCTAAATTATGGTATGTTTATTTGGAGCTTTATTGCTTCTCCCGTTCGCTGCGCTCGGGACTGCTGTCCAGTCCACTATATCTTTCCTGCCCAAAAGAAAGGGCAGGAAAGGATGTGCTTCGCCGGTTCGCTTCGTTCGGTTCGTTCCCATCAGGGCTAGGGGTTAATAGATAAATTGACCATCTATTTTAAAAATTCAACTTAAATCTTCGTTTCCTATGGGAAGAGAATTTCTTTTAAACGATTTTTCAATTTCTCCTTTAAATCTTCAAAACAATCAGACAATTTCATTTTATTGAGATTTTCAATAGAAATTGATTTATCCATAATAAGTAATTGATGCGCTTTGATTGTAATCTTTTGTTGACTGGCAAGTTCATCAATAATTGTAATCGTTTTCAAATCAGTAGCGGTAATTCCCCTACAAGTATTTGGATAAAGCAGCTTTATTTCGGTAATACCAAATCGAATTGCGTAGCCAACCATTTGATATAAATCATTCTGCGAAATTCCTTTCTTAGTATCCGAACTATCCGCGTAAACCATTTTGTATTTAGTATCTGCAATAATCCTTCTATTATCTGCATATTCCAAAATCAGATCTGGCTTTAAACCAAAAGATTTGGCTTCATCCAAATAAGTTCCTTTCGCCTGCCCTTTCAAGTTTACGCCTGCGATTTCCTTATCAATAAATCCAAAAATGAAATCTTCAAAAACATATTCCATCGGTAACAGAAACGCGAATAACTTCAAGTCGTTTTTATAATTGAAAGAAACGCTATTCTCCAAAAACAAAACGCAATAATCTCGAACCGTTTCAAAATCTGCTAGCAAAGGATTAAACTGAACTTTTCTGCATACGTCCGCTGAAATGTAAAAATCTGAAACCTCATCGAGAATGAATAAGATGTCATTTAAATTCCGCCGATTCTGCTGATCTTTTGTAGCAGATAAAAGCATTTTCGAAACATACTTTATACATTGATTAAATTCATTATCCATTTCAAATGAATCGTAGATGCAGTTGACTTTATGATTTCGTCCGCGAGCTAAATTTTGATTTATATATTCTTCAAAGTTCATTCTGCCCTTTACAAATGATAATTCATTTTCTACGTCCACATATTTTTGATACACAGAGGAGTTCAGCAATTCCTTGGTATACTTACTGAAAAGATAGATTAGAATCTCAAAAAAGTCCGCTTCTTGTGCATTAAGGCCAGAAAGATAATTTGGAAAATTTAGCTTTTTGCAATAACTCAGCCACCACAAAATATGAGAATTTATTACTTTTACGTCGTTCTCATCAGCCTGTGTTCCATCGTAAAAAATCTTCGGTAAAAGATTAATCGTCTGATTTTCGAAATGAATAACACCAACAAATTTATTGGACTTGAGCTCTTTGTTTTTATGTAGAAACTGCAGAAAATGCTGCACCTCTTCTCTATTCTCTTCTTCGTTGTAATAAGGTGACTTTTCTCTTTTATTCCAAACGGCATCCAAAAACACTTCGAGATTTTCGAAGTGCTTTTCAGGAAATGCCTCCTTATTTTGATATTCAAAAAGATTAATCATTTTGACTCATCAACTTTAAAGGCCAATTGCCAATCGTAAGATTTGCTTCTTTTAATATCGCAATCACTTCCTTTTCGTCATTCATAAAATACTCCAGTAATAATGGAATTACTTTATTGTTGATTGTCTTTTCTCTCGAATAATTATCTCCCATAAAATAAGAATGACCAATTGTAAAGTCGTGATTTTTTCGATCAAGAATCGCCATATTTATCGCTGTTAAAACCTCTATATCATTAATTCCCTCAACTTTTAAATCAGGGTACATCGGCACAAATTCAAATCTGCGGCGCAAGGCAATATCAAGCAAAGCAATCGATTTGTCTGCGGTGTTCATCGTTCCAATTATGTATAAATTCGAAGGAACAATGAATGAATCCCCCGATGGCAAGGTCACTCGCATTGGAATCTTTCCGTGCGAACGCTTGTCTTCTTCAATTAAAGTAATTAACTCTCCAAAAACTCTTGAAATATTTGCTCTGTTAATTTCGTCAATGATTATGACGAAGTTTTCTTCATCGACATTTTGAACAGTACTTTTACCTTTCTCCAAAAGGATTTCTAAAATAGGATTATAATAAGGTTGCAATCCACCTAGAATTAAATCATTTAATCCTCTTTCATACATTTTGCGAAGTGTATTAATACTTAGTGTATGATTAGATTCACCGATGTTCTTTCTGAATTCGATAGATTTCAAACCAACTTCCGTAATAAAGAAAGAAGATTTTTTCATTTGTATTTCTAACTCTTCAATATCTCCCTCGTTTAAAGGTTTAAGTAATTCTTGAAAAACTAAGTCGAAGTCCTTTTTAGCAATTGCTGGATTTCGCGATGCTTCTAAGTTTTTCAAAGCTCTATCTGCAATCCTCTTAAAAACTCCATCCTTCTTTTCAAAAGTCAGAACACTTCCATTTTCGGTATCTGGGCGCAAACCTTGAATAAAATCTTCATAACTATAATTTTGGTGGAAAGTGATAAACTCAATTTGATTCCCCAGATTTTTATTAAAAATGTCTAAAGCCTCATCGTAACTTATATTTTCGTTACCAGAAACAATCTTTGCGGCTTCTAAAACTGTGTGATATGTTTTTCCAGTTCCTGGAGGTCCGTATAGAATTTGGTTGAGAGGATATGAAGATTCGATAGAGTTTGATTTTTGAGTTACTTCCTCATTCATAGAATAATTATTTAAAAATTGCAGGTAATTGTTTTTACCTAAAATTGCCTTTGGTCTTCCACTAGCTTTACCATTACTGTATTCAGAAAATCTATCGTGCTTTTTATAGATATTTTGGTTTATAATTTCAATATCTTTCGCAATATTGACAACATCTACAATAAACAAATCTGTATTGAAATTCTTTTTATAGATTTCTTCATACTCGTTTATTTCAGATTCAAATCGAACTCTATTACTGTTGAACTGCTTTGAGAAATAATGACGACCCACGTCATTTGCAATCATCCAGTCAATAAATTCATTCTTTACATTTTTCAGTTTTGATAAATGTTTTAAA
Organism: Flavobacteriales bacterium; assembly: GCA_038243675.1. Taxonomy (GTDB): domain Bacteria; phylum Bacteroidota; class Bacteroidia; order Flavobacteriales; family Flavobacteriaceae; genus Flavobacterium. The sequence goes on along the minus strand of JBBSQV010000142.1, from coordinate 3,063 downwards.
AGACTATTATACTCTTCTTCAGTAGCTGAAAAATTTGTTCCCTGATTCCCAACTTTAAAATTAGCAAATGCATTCTCAGTTTTTATAGTATCCCAAAGAATAGGATTTGCATATAAGTTATGCTCAATTTCGATTTCAATCCTATCTTCATTCTCATCGTAATTTATAAGATAATTAGATTTTTCGCTCTCGGAATTCGGATATTTACCAACCTCCGAAGTGATTTTTCCGAGAGCATAACAACCTGCATTGTCGCCTGTCAACCAAATAATAACTTTGTCATTTATTTGAAACTTATCCTTGTGCGCAGCAACTTTCCAAGTTAACTGACTTCTTTCTAATGCTCCAATGACATCGTAGAATTTCGGATTACCTTGAAAAATCCAATAATTCTTTTCAGCACCTCGATCCAACATTTGATATAAAATGTCTTGCGCTAAAATCAAATTATTTGTTCCGTCATAATACTGAGGTATATAACTTTTAACTTGATCAATAAGCTCATTATCGTTCTGAATATATTTTGTAGTAATTTCATCAATCAGTTGCAGATAATGCGAATATTTTTCATTCTTCTTCGCCTCCTTTACACCTAATAATTTACAGACCTTTTTATAAAAACTACTCTTATAAAATGTGTACTTTTCAGGATTGTGAACAGTAAGATAAGTGGAAATTGATCGTTCATCCTGATGATGCTGTCTCTTTTCTCCAATTTCTCTGTATAATTTCAAAGTTTCTTCATTAAAAATTTTAACGCGATTTACTAAGTTTTTCTCTTCGTTAAATAAAATTTTTAAAAGGTTTTGAATATCGTTCGGCCGATTGGTAATTAGTTGAAGTAATACAGTTTTAGCTAATTGATAAAGCAGATTTCCATAAGGAATTGCTTTTATTTCAGCTAAGAGATCCTCAGCATCTAAATTCGGACGACCTTTAAAATTCGAAACCAATTCCCATTTGTATACTTCATCTGTAAGTTCAGTCTTTGCAATGTGTTTTTTGTAATCCTCTATCAGTTGAAGCATATTTTCTTTTGTGTATTATCTTCTAAATCGTTTGTGAATTATTTCTCTATTATAGCAACTTTCTAATACCCATCCCCACTTATCGCCTCAATTACTCCTAATGCTGCTCGTTCTCCAGCAATCATCGCAGCATTCAACGAACCATTAAGTTGAACATCTCCGGCAAGAAAAATTCGAGTAGTCAATCTCGTTTCAGAAGGATTCATCTCGTATTGCAAACTGTCGAGTTTCGGCAATGCTTTGGAAATTGCATAATGTTTGATAAATTTCAGAACAGTAATTCCGCACAATTCTTTTAGTTCTATTTCAACTTGCTTTTGCAAATCCTCTGGAGCAAGATTATGTTCTTTTACAACTGTGACCGACAACAATTCTTTTGAACCAGATAATTTTGTTCCAAGACTTGTGTGATAGAAAATATTATTTATCAACGAATCTTCCTTGGTGATCAAACCAATTAACGGCTTTTCGATCTCTCTAGAATCGGTTTCAAAATATAATGTGTCACAGGATTTCCAAAGTATTTCTTGATTTTTGAGATTACTGATTAGATGACTCGCTTCTGTGGCAACAATTGTATAGTCACTTTCTAATTCAGTTCCGTCTTCCAAAAGCACTTTACCGTTTTGGACCGAATTTACTTTAGTGTTAAACTTGAAAGTAGTTTGCTTTAAATTTTCTTTCAATTGTTTTGGAATCGCTTCAATTCCGGCCTTGGGCAAGGCGGCCGAACCTTCTCCAAACACTTTATATACAAATTCAAACATTCTGCTAGAAGTTTGCAGTTCGTCCTCCAAAAATATTCCGCCAAAAAATGGTCTAAAAAATTTAGATATCATCTCTTCCGAAAATCCAAAATCTTTAAGATATTGATTAGTTGTAGTTTCAGGCTTTTCAAAAATTTCTTCAAGACTTGTTGCCTTCAGTAAGGTATTTAATTTCAAAACCTTGAATTTATCCGAAATGCTTCCTATTCCCGAAAACAAGGTAGGGAGCAGCAAAGACATATCTCTCAAAGGATCTCCCAGAATTTTCTGTTTTCCATTATCAAATACTGTCGCGCCAGATACAAAATGTTGCAATTCTAAGGCATCAAAATTTAAGTATTTTTTTGCCGCAGGATAAGCAGTTAGTAACACTTGAAATCCGCGGTCTAATTGATAACCGTTGATAATATCGGTTTTCACTCGGCCTCCTACTCTATCTGTTGCTTCGAGAATTGTAGGTTTGTATCCATCATCTTCCAAAACTTTTGCGGCAATCAGACCACTTACCCCAGCACCAATTATATGAATTTTGTAGTCTTCGTTTTTCATGTCTTTTTTAATAAATTCTTCAGTCTTTTGCTGCCAAATCCAAAAATCTAAAGTAAGGCTTAATATTGTTTTCGTAAAAGATAATCAGGTATATTTAATTCTCGATAAATAAAAAAAACTTTCTAATAATTCATAAAAATTGCATCAGCAATTTTTTCCTATTTTTGCCAGCAACAACTACACAATATTCTATGTTTAGAAACTTCAAAAATGTTTTCAACCTGCACGAAGGAGAAGACGACAGAGAAAAAACTCTAGAAAGCATTTTAAAAAATATTTCTTTTAAAGGTGCGAATCTTTGGATTTTGGCCTGCGCAATTATTGTGGCTTCCGTAGGACTAAATGTGAATTCAACCGCCGTGGTCATTGGAGCAATGTTAATTTCGCCTTTAATGGGGCCTATTGTTGGCGCTGGTTTTGCATTAGGGATTTATGATTTTAAACTTCTTAAAAGATCATTTCGAAATCTAACAAATGCCACAATAGTGGGACTTGTAGTTTCTACAGCCTATTTTGCACTAAGCCCATTCAAAGATGTACAATCAGAACTTTTGGCACGTACATCTCCAACTATCTACGATATTCTAATTGCTTTTTTCGGTGGAATTGTCGGAGCAATTGCAGTTACGAGAACCGAAAAAGGAAATCCAATTCCAGGTGTGGCAATCGCAACGGCATTGATGCCACCTCTTTGTACTGCTGGTTATGGACTAGCAACT
>JBBSQV010000141.1:0-6635 GCA_038243675.1 Flavobacteriales bacterium | reverse complement strand
CTATTATACAGAACAACACAAACTATAAACGATTTTTTCGTAAATTTGCACTCCTATATAAAGAAAGAAACACACGATGTTAGATAGACTACAAATAGTTAAGCAACGTTTTGACGAGATATCAGATTTAATTATTCAGCCTGCGGTAATTGCAGATCAGAAGCGCTATGTGCAACTCAATCAAGAATATAAGAACTTGAAAGGGCTTGTTGGAAAGCGTGAAGAATTAGTTTCATTGCTCTCAAATATTGCAGAGGGGAAAGAAATTCTTGCCGACGGAAGCGATTCTGAGATGAATGAAATGGCAAAAATGCAGATCGATGAAGCAAATGATCGTATTCCTGAATTGGAAGAGGAGATCAAATTTATGCTGATTCCCAAAGATCCTGAAGATGCCAAAAACGTAATGGTCGAAGTTCGTGCGGGTACTGGTGGAGATGAAGCGAGTATTTTTGCAGGAGATTTGTTCAGAATGTACACTAAATACTGTGAAAATCGCGGATGGAGAACATCTGTTGTGGATATGAATGAGGGTACATCGGGAGGATTTAAAGAGGTTATTTTTGAAGTAACTGGTGACGATGTTTACGGTACTTTGAAGTATGAAGCGGGTGTACACCGAGTACAGCGCGTTCCTCAGACGGAAACTCAAGGCCGAGTGCATACTTCTGCAGCAACCGTGATGGTGCTTCCAGAAGCCGAAGAATTTGATGTTCACATCGATATGAATGACGTACGAGTAGATTTTTTCTGTTCGTCTGGGCCTGGAGGTCAGTCGGTAAATACTACAAAATCTGCGGTGAGATTGACGCACGTACCTTCGGGATTGATTGCGCAATGTCAAGATCAGAAATCGCAACATAAGAATAAAGACAAGGCGATGGGCGTTTTGCGTTCAAGACTTTACGAGCAGGAACTTGCTAAAAAACAGGCCGAAGATGCTACCAAGAGAACTTCTCAAGTGAGCTCTGGTGACCGTTCTGCCAAGATTAGAACCTACAATTATGCGCAAGGTCGTGTTACAGATCACCGAATTGGTCTGACCCTTTACGATCTTGGAAATATTATGAATGGTGAAATCCAGAAGATTGTAGACGAACTTCAGTTGGTAAGCAATACCGAAAAACTTAAAGAAGCGAGCGAAGTTTTCTAAACCGAAACTGCTATTAAATACAAATGCCTTGAGAAATTATTTTTCAAGGCATTTTTTCTTTTATTGAAATTGGAGTTTTTTTTGGGCGAGACCTGCGCCAGAAAACCGCGATACCATTCAGCATTTAGGGTAGCGCAGGTCCGGGCTATCCCTTCCCAATCTTTGTTATAGCTTTTGCTCCGCAACGCCACAACAAAGGATTTGCTTCGCCAGTTCGCAAAAGCTCGGGTCCAGTTCTATCCCTCTCGCGAAGTATCGTCTCTGATTGGAATAACTTTTAAACAGTGACAACTGATTTAGAAATAGACAAAAACAAATATTATGTGATTTGCTTTGCCAGTTCGCAAAAGCTCGGCTCTCCTACAATCAGATGATAATTATACGAGGAACGTTCAGATACTTCCTCCGCAAACTTGTCATCCTGACGAAGGAAGGATCGCATCTGAGACTCAATATTAATTGTAAAAAGTTGATGATTAGTTGAAGAAGTCCCCACAAAGGAACCTTGCTTTTAGTTAGTAATGAAGACAAATATTATGTGATTTCTCCTTCGTCGAAATGACAAGTTTGTGAGTAGTGTTGTGAGTATTCACTATTAGTGTCGTGATGGTTTACAAGTAGTGTTGCGACAGACCCACACAAACTTGTCATCCTGACGAAGGAAGGATCGCATCTGCGACTCAATCTTATTTGTAAAAAGTTGAAATTGTCTGGCTACCAAAAAATTGCTACAGAAAGAAACGGTGATTTGTAGTTTGCAATTGAATCCACAATTGTAATGCTAATAACATTTTCAACTCAATTAAATATAAGCTACAATTTTAAACTTCCGCTCAAGCCATCACGGATAATGCGCATTAATGTCGAAAGTCGGATATCACTTGCATTATTCTCAATTCTCGAAATATAATTTTTGGTTGTTCCAACTCTTTCTGCAAGTTGTTCTTGTGTCATTTGCTGTTTTTTTCGCGGTTCTTGAATTAGAATTCCAATTTTAAAAGGTTCAAATTCTTCTTGGAATTTTTCTCTTGAATCAGTTCCAGCTGTTCCATATTGTTCGTCCAAATGGCCATCAAATGATGTTATTATTTTATCTGTTTTCATAATCTTTATACCAGATATTACCATTTGTCATCTTTTAAGATTTCACTATTAAAATCCAATAAATCATTAAAAGTAACGTCGATAATTTTACCGTTGATTTTATAAAAGTTTTTACGAAACTCTACTCTGTTGCTTTTTAAGAGTAGTTGTTCTAGCGATGTTGAAAGTTCAGAACTAACACCAAAAACACCACTGTATAATGCGGTGTTCATACCTTTAGAGGTCAAATTCCAAATGCTTGCGCGGTAACGATCCTCTTTAAATTCAATTTTGAATGAACCAAAAAATTTATTTGTTTCATTCAAAATAATTGGAGTCCCCATATAACTAAATCCAGCTTTCTTATAATCCATAGTTACATTCGAAAATTCTCCAATAATTAAGCTATCAGTAATACTAGTTATTTTCAAATTATTCCTGTTCTCTATTGTGAGCTTTATATCTTCTTTCGTTTTAGTAGTTTCAAAAACCTTGCGCCAAGTTACTTGCCGATCCGTTAGGGTAAAGTTCTCCATTTGTGCTAAGGCAATTTGGGAGCAGAATATTATTGTGAATAAGAGTAGTTTTTTCATATTGTAAAGAATGTTTAATTTTATATTGCTCACTAAAGAGTGAGTATTGCTCTTCTAATAGAAGACTTCTTAAGTGCGAGTTTTACTTTCCACCTAAATATTAAATATCAAGCGACAATTTTAAACTTCCGGCCAAGCCGACACTTACCAATTTGTAATATAAATATTTTATAATTCCTAGGATTACTCTAATTCTAAAATTTTTAATAGTTCTGGTTTGTTTCTCGCGACATATGGTTTAATTAAATCTTTCGCAAAATATGCTTTTTCTTTTATGCTGACATTTAAATTTTCTTTTGAAATATTCAAACCGCTTTTAATGGCTAAATCTATAAAATCATTGTCACTTTTATGATTTAAAAAATCTTCAGTTAATTTAGGATATTTATAGCCAAAACCTATAAAAGAGTAGCTCAACATATCTGTAAGTGGAATTATTGCTGGAATTGGTATTTTATCATTGCGTTGTAAAAATAATAGAGGATCGTTTTCGTCTTTTACTTTTTTTGTGACATTTAATAATCCCATATATTTTTTAAATTGATAGTTTATGAATAAGTCATAAGAGTTTTCAGTTTCAGCATTTATTCCATCCTTTATTGATCCACCCATTCTCTCCAATCCTTCAATAACTTCAATAATATCAGCATCGGAATCTGTAATTAATTTGGTAAAATTTGCTATTTAGTCTTTGTATGTAAATCCTAACAGTAAGCAATGTTGAGATAGGACATAAAATTGATTATGAAAGTCATTGAAATGTATATATTGTTTGCCAAATAGACTTTTTTTAACAAAGGGGGCAAATAAAGTTTGTAGAAAATATTTATTCATAACATATTTTTTCTAATTTTTTTTAAACTCACGCGCAAATTATCTATATTTAAAATCTTTTTATTCATATATTAAAGCTGTAATAGCTACAAAATATATTTAGGTTAATGTATCAATTATTTTCTTCTATTTACATTCTTGCTCCATAATAATGTGAAAAGCTTAAATTAGTTCGACACTATCGCTTATTAAAAAAGAGGAGTACTGACCCTCGTGAAAAATCTAATATTTCTTTTCCATGACTTTCGTATGCGTAGAAATTGAGTGAGAAATTGTAAGTAAATCCCACCTCGTAATTTCTTCAAAACTCTTATTTGACGTTGGCTTTCTTATATTCACGAAATTTATCTCTGATTATTGCATATTCAATACAGTTTTTTATGAATTCTTTAGTGTCGTCACTATTAGCTTTGATTTCTTCTTTTGCTTGAAATTTTCCAAGAAAAATTTTCCCGTTTTGAATAAGCTCTGGTTTTTTGTTTTGTATAAAGTCAATTAAATCTTTACGTTTTGCAGCACCTAATTTTCCAATAGTAATTGTTCCATCGTGCGTTATTAATATTTTGAATGATGGAAACTCGGTCAGCTTAATTACTTTATTTTCCATAATTGTAAAAAAATGAATTTTACTTCCCATTAAGATGCACGTAGTTTCCGCCTTTACATATTTATCATACCTTTCAACTTGGTCTAATACATTGTCAGTTAGATATTCTCTTGGCTCTTTACATTCAATTAAACAAAGTACATTTTCATCGTTATCAAATATTAAAATATCAGCTCGACCTTTCGCACCTATTTCAAAGTATGACATTGGAACTTCTATTTGAATGTTTTCTATTGGATAGCCTTTTTCAGTTATTAAATAGTTTATTAAAGACTGTCTAACTTCTTCCTCTGGAATGATTGAAATTAAACGTTTTCTAATATTACATAAATAAGTCTTATTTTGCTGTGTTTGTGGCTTGTGCTTTGTAAAATCTATTTCAAACATATTCTTGTTGGTCTTTTAAGGTATTTAATAATGTTTTTCTAACTCACTAAATTCATATCTACTTACATTATATATAAAGTGCAACATATGATTGGTTTTAGTTATCACTTTCGCTAATGTATCCCTTATTTTCTTACTATTTAAATTTTTATTAAGATAAAACTTATCATTTGAAAATGTAATGATTCATTAACTTGAATCAATCCCCTCACCTCACTCTCCCCAAAAGTCCCGCGAGAGGGATAGCAGTGGACCCGAGCTTTTGCGAACTGGCGAAGCAAATCCTTTCTTGTGGCTTTGCGGAGCAAAAGCTACAAGAAAGATTGGGAACGAATAGCCTGACTTGAGCCGAATTAAATTTTCTATTTTGCACGGTCGTTCTGGCGAAAGGTCTCGCCCAAAAAAAAATCACGAAAATATCAATCTTTACCCATAAATATCTTTGACAAACGATCATTATAGCTCATTTTTATATCTACAAAATTAGGGTTTTTAGACAAAATTTAACGAACTTTGGCATCGTAGTAAAACCACGAAAAATCATATATTTTGACCATACAGCATATAACACAACAGATAAAAGAGAAGAAATCATTCCTATGCATCGGACTAGATGTGGACTTGGAACGAATTCCGGAGCACTTATTAAATAGCGAAAACCCAATCTTTGAATTCAACAAAGCCATCATTGACGCAACTCACGATTTGGCGGTTGCCTACAAACCAAATACTGCTTTTTATGAAGCGTACGGGATTAAAGGATGGCAATCTCTAGAGAAAACCGTGCAATATATCAACGAAACGTACCCTGATATTTTTACAATTGCCGATGCAAAAAGAGGTGATATCGGAAATACTTCGGCAATGTATGCCAAAGCATTTTTTGAAGATCTTGACTTTGATGCCGTAACCGTGGCGCCGTATATGGGCAAGGATTCGGTTGAGCCATTTTTGCAACACGAAGATAAATTTGCAATTTTGTTGGCATTGACTTCAAATGAAGGTGCCTACGATTTTCAAACCAAAAAAGTGGATGGAGTAGACTTGTACAAACAGGTTCTTGAGACTTCGAAAACTTGGAAAAACAGTCAAAACCTAATGTACGTTATTGGCGCTACCAAAGCGGAATACCTTGCTGAAGTTCGTAAAATCGTTCCAGAAAGTTTCCTTTTGGTTCCTGGAGTAGGAGCGCAAGGTGGAAATCTTGAAGAGGTTTGCAAATACGGAATGAACAAAAATGTGGGTCTTCTGGTAAATTCGTCTCGAGGAATAATTTACGCTTCGGGAGGATTGGACTTTGCCGAAAAAGCAAGAGAAGAAGCGCTGAAAATGCAAACACAAATGAGCGCAATCATTGATAAAATGTAATTTCGGTTTTGGCTATGCAACTAACTGACCAAATTGGAAAAACATTTTTGTTTGCTGAAACTCCAAAGAGAATTGTGTCTTTGGTGCCTTCGCAAACTGAACTTCTTGTTAGTTTAGGGCTGGAACACAGCATCGTTGGTTTGACCAAATTCTGTATTCATCCAGTTGGTTTCAAAAACACAAAAACAATGGTTGGCGGTACTAAAGCGGTCAACTTTGATAAAATTGCTGCTTTAAAACCAGATATAATTATCTGCAATAAAGAGGAAAACACCCAGCAAATTGTCGAAGATCTTTCGGCAATCTGTCCCGTTTGGACTACGGATATTTATACGGTGGAAGACAACAATCAGATGATTTTGGATTTCGGAAAAATTTTTTCTGTGGAGGATATGGCTTCGAAAATGGTTTCTGAAATTAATGCTGCAATGCAGGAATTTCAAGCTTTTGCATACAGTCAAAAACTACAAAAAGTTGCTTATTTTATTTGGAAAAATCCATATATGGTCGCGGCAAATAGCACCTATATCAATGAAATTCTAAAGCTGAATAATTTTCAGAATGCTTTCGGAAATCTAGAAAGATATCCAGAAGTTCAGATTGAAAACAT
>JBBSQV010000140.1:0-6697 GCA_038243675.1 Flavobacteriales bacterium | reverse complement strand
CTACAATCAACAAACGGTAGTTACTTTTGCAGGACTACAAAGAGGTCAATCACTAACAGTTCCAGGTGAAGAAATTAGTTCGGCAATAAAGAAGTTGGGTAAACTAGGTCTTTTTAGTGAGATCGATTTCTACGTTTCTAAGGTTGAAGGCGACAGCATATATTTAGAATTAAATATAAATGAGCTTCCAAAGTTAAGCGATGTGAAATTTGTGGGAGTAAAGAAAAATAAGACCGAGGCTCTGATTAAAGATAATTCTTTGAATAAAGGTAAAGTGGTAAATGAAAATTTAATCACAACTAGTAAAAACTTCATCGAAAAGAAATATAAAAAAGACGGTTACTTTAATACTAAGGTAGTAATCAATACAATTCCAGATTCATCGAATACCGTGAAAATGGTAGTAAATGTTGACAAAGGCGATAAACTTAAAATTCGCAGCATCAACTTTGACGGAAATGAGAAATTTACTGATGCTAAATTGCGTAAAGCAATGAAAAACACCAAACAGAAAAATTTCTTCAGAGTTTGGAAATCTTCAAAATACATCAAAGAAAAATATAATGAAGATCTTGCAAAAGTAATAAGCAAGTACAAAGAAAAAGGATATAGAGATGCCCGGATCATTTCTGATACAGTTTTTTACAATCAAAAAACCAATGATCTTTCTGTAAACATCAAACTTGAAGAAGGAAATAAATACTACTTTGGAGATATTAAATTCTTGGGTAACACAATTTATACTGATCAAGGTCTAAGCAAAATGCTCGGAATTGAAAAAGGCGAAGTTTATAATGGAGTGCTTTTGCAAAAACGTATTGCTGATAATTCAAAACCAGATGGTAATGATATCACGAACTTATATCAAAACAATGGTTACTTATGGTCTAATATTAATGCTGTAGAAGTTGGAACTGCCAATGATACAATTAATTTTGAAATTAGAGTTGTAGAAGGACCTATTGCCTATTTCAATAACATCTCGGTTGTTGGAAACGATAAAACAAATGATAGAGTAATATACCGTGAGTTACGGACTAGACCAGGAAATCGCTATAGTAAAGAAGACTTAGTAAGAACTTACCGTGAAATTGGTGCTCTTGGTTTTTTCGATGCAGAAAAAATTAATCCAAGACTTCACAACGTTGACGCAAATGCTGGTACAGTAGATGTAGAATGGCAACTTGTAGAAAAAGGAGCAAGTCAGGTAGAACTTCAAGGTGGTTATGGTGGAGGTGGTTTCATCGGAACTTTAGGGCTTTCTTTTAACAACTTCTCTGTTCGAAATTTATTCAATGCAGAAGCATACAAACCATTACCGATGGGTGACGGACAAAAAGTTTCTTTGAGATTACAAGGAAGTTCATACTTTCAAACTTATAGTCTTTCGTTCTCTGAGCCATGGTTTGGTGGTGAAAAGCCAGTAAGCTTTAGTACGTCATTCTCTTATAGTAAACAGTATCTTAATAACTACCGTACTCGTTCTGTAGATCGCGATAAAAGCTTTAATATTTTGAGTATGTCTGTGGGTCTTGCAAAAAGACTTACATCTCCAGATGACTCATTTATATTTTCTAACTCGATAAGTTTTCAGTATTACGATCTAAATAACTACAACACTGGTTTATTTACATTTGGTAATGGAACCTCTAGAAACTTCGCGTACACAGTAGGATTGAGCAGAAGTAATAAAGGATCAAATCCTATTTTCCCAACTTACGGATCTGATATTAGTGTTTCGGCAAAACTAACTCCTCCTTATTCCTTATTGAATGGTGTTGATTACGCAACACTAGGAGATAAAATTGAAAACAAACTTCAATATTCAGCGACAAGAGGAATCAATGTTCCTACATCTAGCACTGGATATATTGTACAAGAAGGAGATTATATTCGAGAAACAACTGCAGGATCTGGAATTTACGAAAAAGTAGACAACCCAGCAGATGCAAGTGCAGATCAGTCAAAAGTAGATCAGCAGAAATTTAATTGGTTAGAATATTATAAAATAAAATTCAAAGCAGACTGGTATACGAGAATATATGATAAATTAGTACTTCGCTCTTTGGGTGAATTTGGTTTCTTAGGATCGTACAATAGCGACCGAGGTTTAGTACCTTTCGAAAGATTCTTCGTAGGTGGAGATGGATTAGCAAACTATGCTTTAGATGGTCGTGAAGTAATTGGACTTCGTGGATATCCAAATCAGTCTTTAACTCCTATTGATGCTAAAGGAGCACAAAATGGTGCAACTATTTACAATAAATTCTCATTAGAATTGAGATATCCTATTACACTTTCAGGTACTGCATCAATTTATGCATTAACATTCTTGGAAGGTGGAGCTGCATTTGACAATTTTAAGCAGTACAATCCGTTTAAGTTGCAACGTTCAGCTGGTGTAGGATTACGTGTTCACATGCCTGCATTTGGATTATTAGGAATTGACTTCGGATATGGATTTGATTCACTTCCAATTGAAGGAATGAACAAAGCGCATGGTTGGGAAACGCATTTTATAATTGGCCAACAATTTTAAAAAATAAGATTGGCACGATATTTTCTTAAAACAATAAGTTATGAAGAAACATTTAATTCTATTGCTTCTAATTGTCGCGGGTAGTGCACAAGCACAAACTCGAGGCGTGAAAATCGGATTTATTGATATGGAGTATATTTTGGAGAATGTTCCAGAATATACTGACGCAAAAAATCAACTTGAAGAGAAAGCATTAAGATGGAAACAAGAGATTGAAGTAAAGAGAAATGAAGTTTCTAAATTAAAAGATGCTTTAAAGACAGAAAAAGTACTTCTTACGAAAGAATTAATTGAAGAAAGAGAAGAAGAAATTCTGTTTCAAGAAACAACACTTTTAGATTATCAGCATAAGAGATTTGGACCTAACGGTGATATGATTGTTCAGAAATCAGTTTTAGTAAAACCAATTCAAGATCAAGTTTTCACTGCCGTTCAAGATATTTCTGAAGCAAAAAAGTATGATTTCATCTTTGATAAATCTTCAGACCTTACGATTCTCTTCGCAGCAAAACGTCACGATATTAGTGATCAAGTTGTCCGTTCATTGACAAGAGCTTCAAAAAGAAGCCAGTTGACTAAGAAGCAGCTAAAAGAAGAAGAAGCTAAAGAAGCTAAAGAAGATATGGTTGATGACAATCCTGCAATGGCCGAAAGACAGAAAATACTGGATGACAGGAAAACAGCTCGAGAAAAATTGATTCAAGATAGGAAAGATGCCTCTCTAGAAAGAAAACGATTATATGACGAGAAACGTGCTCAATTGTTAGAAGAACGCGAAGCTAGAAAGAATGGCACATATATTGAAGGTGGTAAAAAAGAAACAAACAATTCTATTATCGACGAAGGTAAAACTGAGACTGACAATTCTGTAAACCCTGCGGAGGAGCAAATAGAAAACAAGCAAGAAGCAGCAGATCCTAGAGCAGGCGCAGCAATTGAAAGAGCGAGAATACTTGAAGAACGAAAACAAACTCTTGAAGACAGAAAAGCAAAAATTCTGAAGGACCGAGAAGAAGCTAAGAGATTACGAGAAGAAAAATTGAATAATAAATAAACAATAATTTACTAATACTTTTAAACATGATGAAACAAATTAAATCTTTACTAATAGCTGCCGTTTTTATACTAGGAGCAAGTCAAACAGTATCGGCACAAGCAAAAACTGCACACGTAGACGTTAGTGAAATTATGACTAAGATGCCTGCAATGCTAGATGCAAAAAAACAACTAGACAAGCTTGGTGAAACATACGATGCAGAATACAAAGTGATGCTTGAAGAGTACCAAGCAAAAATTAAAAAGTACGATCAAGAAGCTACGGCTCAAACTGACAAGGTTAATGAGGAGCGCGCTAGAGAAGTGCAAGACATGCAAAAAAGAATAGTTGACTACCGTGACAATGCACAAAAAGAACTTCAAACTAAAGAACAAGATATCACCAAACCAATCATTGATAAAGTGAGAGCTTCTATCCAAAAAGTTGGTAAAGCAAAAGGATATCAGTACGTTCTTAACGGTTCTGAATTACTACTTGCGGATGGTCCGAACTTAACTGCAGACGTAAAAAAAGATTTAGGATTCTAGTAAATACATCCTATAGATTATATTTAAACTGTTCAATTATATTGAGCAGTTTTTTTTTACATTTGTTTTTATGATTAAATCTCAACCTATTGGCCTTTTTGATTCTGGAGTCGGTGGACTTTCTATATGGAAGGACGTAGTAAACTTACTACCATTAGAAGACACAATTTACTTAGCGGACAGTAAAAATGCTCCTTACGGGCAAAGAAGCAGAGAAGAGATTATAGCTCTAAGTTTTAAGAATACTGAACTTTTGATAGAAATGGGTTGCAAAATTATTATTGTTGCTTGCAACACTGCAACAACAAATGCTATCAAAGAACTTCGGGCGAAGTATAACATTCCAATTATCGGAATCGAGCCAGCTCTCAAACCCGCCGTACATAAATCCACTACTCAAATTGTAGGCATTTTAGCTACTCAAGGCACTTTATCAAGCGAACTGTTCGCTAATAGAGTTGCAGAATACAAACACACTACAATAATTGAGCAGGTCGGTTTAGGCCTCGTTACTCTCATTGAGCAAGGTGAAATAGATTCTCCACAAATGACTTTGTTACTTGAGGCATATCTTCAACCAATGATTGAACGTAATATAGATTACCTTGTCTTAGGCTGTACACATTATCCCTTTCTAATTCCGCAAATTAAAAAAATTCTGCCTGACACAGTTACTATAATTGATTCCGGCGCCGCTGTTGCTAGACAGACACAGAAACTACTTACCAACTTTAATGGTCTTAAAGACTTTGATGCAGGACTTTCGACCTTCTTCACAAACTCGAATACAATGGTAATATCCCAATTACTAGGACATCATCGCAATATTCATTTTAAAGACTTTTAACCTACTATTTCTGCCAGCTAGAATACATTAAGTAATTATTTGCAATACGCTCAATTTCGCCTGCAAATGCTGATTTATCAATATCTTTAACCTTTACTCCCGGGACACCAGCATAGATACTTCCAGCTTCGACAACTGTATTTTGAGTAATGACCGCGCCAGCCGCAATAATTGAATTTGATTCGATTACACAATTATCCATTACAATTGCTCCCATTCCTATCAACACATTGTCTTTGACCGTGCAACCGTGAACGATTGCGTTATGACCAATAGATACGTTATTTCCGATGACGGTTGCATGTTTCTGATAAGTACAATGTATTACGGCACCATCTTGAATGTTAACCTTATTTCCGATAGATATCGAATTTACATCTCCACGGATTACAGCATTATACCATACACTGCACTCTTTCCCAAAAGCGACATCTCCTACTATTGTAGCATTTTCTGCTATAAAACAATCTTCTGGTATACTTGGACTTTTGCCCTGAATTGATTTGATTATCATATATGTTATAATAAAAAGTCCCGAAACTTTCGATTCGGGACTTGGTTATGAAAAAATTGAAAGTATTAATTAATCGCTGGACAATGACAGTCATACTTATCTTGTTGACAGAATAGATCTATACCAATAGTAATTTGGTGAAAACCTCCATTATCAAACTTCACATTCCCAAGCAGTGCTGAATATGTATAAGCAAACATAAATTGTTTATAGTTAACACCAATTATTGGCGTTATATATTGAAGCTTTTGGTCAGAAATCCCATTACCATCTACGAATTGAGCTCCGTCCAAACTTCTTCTGTACGATACTCCACCCCAAAGTTTACCAAAGTTAAGGTCCTTATATACTTTCATATTTAAGTCGATAGTCTTTTCTGCAGTTTCGCTTACTGCCTGAAAAAGTACAGAAGGTTCAAAAGTTAGAGTTTCTGAAGTTCCGAATACATATCCAGCACTTACTAAGAATTTTCTAAGATTATCACTTTCGATATCGCTATAAAGTTCCCGTTTGTTAGCCAAAACATTCTTCACAGTTACATGTGCATAAAAATCTAGATAGTTGTAAGAAGCACCAACATCTACGTTAAAATAAGAATCTTTTTGCACGATTGTTCCATCAACATTTGGATCAAATTGTCCTGAAGCTAGAAAGTCTGTTTCGTCTAATTGACTTTGCACAAGACCTGCACTCATACCGAATGAAAGCTGATTCAAATCGACCATATCACGTGAAAACATAATGTGGTGCGCGTAGGTTAATTTTGCACCTTTTTGTGAATGGTATCCGTTTTTATCATTAAATAAGATCACACCCACTCCTGAGCGTTCTCCTATCCTTCCGTTGAAACTCAGTGTTTGCAAAGCTGGAGCATCATCTGTTCCAAACCATTGCTGCCTAGCAGTTCCCCTAATTTTGGCACAGTTTGCTGCACCTGCCATAGAAGGGTGAATTAAATAATAATTATCTGTAAGATAATCTGAATAGACAGCTATTCCTTCCTGCGAGAATGACAACTGCGTTAATAATAATAATAGTAATACTAAATACCTCTTTTTAAAATTCATGGGGATTATCGTTTTAATGAGAAATGGGCTTTAAATTCTTTGTTTGTTCCGTTTTCTAGGTAGAATACTGTGAACCAGTAGTCTGATGAAGGGAGTGGTTTTCCGTTGAAAGTTCCATTCCATCCTTCGCCACGTGGACTGATTTG
>JBBSQV010000139.1:0-6809 GCA_038243675.1 Flavobacteriales bacterium | reverse complement strand
TCAAATGGAATCGCAGTTAGTTGCATCAAAACCTCTTCTTTTACATAAGAGTTTGCATCAGATTTTAATATTTGTAAATACTCTTTCTTCTTTTCCTCAAATGGAGTTTCAGTTTTGGATAATACATCGAAATACTGTTGCATAAAGGTATTCTCTTTCAAAATTCCAATAGCTTTCTGACTATCAAATCCTGAAGATTCTAGCCAATCTTTTTTGAATTTTGCTGTATCGTAAGATGATACTTTTCGAATTTCAGCCAAGAAATCATCAGTTTTTACATTTGAGAAAGCATATTTGGTTAAGTAGTTTTTTACCGCTTTCGCGAAATTTATATCGCCTACTTCACGTTTTAGGATGTGTAGAGTCCAAGCACCTTTTTGATAGAAAGTCAGCGAGCTCGCTGAAGCATTCATCAGAGGAATTGTGTCTTTAGCGGAAGCGATCTTCAAACGTTCTGCCATTTCATACAGTTCCCAATTGAAGTAATCATCGCCGTAATTATCTTTTTCTGCAAGTAAAGCATAGTAAGTTGCAAAACCTTCCTGAAGCCAATGATGCTCTCCGGAAGCAGCAGTTACATAATCGCCAAACCATTGATGTGCCAATTCGTGAGCGCTTACATTGTCGTAAGAGTTATCATTAAGTCCAGTTTTATCCACAACATAATCCTGAGCAAAAGTAGTCAGGGTTGTATTTTCCATTCCGCCATACAGAAAATCTTTAATTGGCACTTGCCGGTAAATCTCCCAAGGAAAGGGAACAGCAATTTCCTTTTCGAGAAAATCGAACATTTGCTTGCTGTGTGCATAAGTGCTTTTGTACTTTTCTGAATCTTCTGCAGAAAGATAATTCTCAATCAAAATACCGCTGTTGGTTTTCTCCACAGTTTTTTTAAAATTTCCAATTACCAAAGCCAATAAATACGAGCTCATTGGTTTTGACATTTGATAAGAGGCCGTAAACAATCCATCTTTTTCAATTCGCTGCTTCAAAACTCCGTTTGACAAAATAGTAAGGTCGTCTTTGCTGGAAATAATTAATCCAAAAATCATTTTCTCATTCACGTCATCAAAACTAGGAAACCAATGACTTGTATATTTCCCTTGTCCTTGCGTCCAAATTTGCCGCTCCTCTCCTATTCCTGTAAAATAAAGCGTCTGCTTAGGAGTTGCTTTATAAGTAAAAGTCAAAGAATTTTTCCCTTTTTTGAAACCTTCGTAAAGAGCCAAATATCTTTTATTTTGACAAAATCCAACTTTCTTGCCATTGATCTTAACTTCAGAAAACTCCATCGAAATGGCGTCTATTTTTATAGTATCAATCTTTTGGATAGCATTAAAAGTATAAGTGGCACTTCCTGTTATACTTTTTGAATCAAAATCGACCATTAGATTTCCGTTTGCGGTTAGAAAGTCGACAGATTTTGTCTGCTGACCAAAGGCAATGGCGGAGAATATTAGAAGAATATATTTCATAATTTTTTTCTATTCGAAAGTCAAAGATACTATTTCAGAAGAAACCAAATTAGAAGTTGAAAATTGCATTTCCTGATTTTTTAATAATTGTTTATATTCGCGTCACTTCTTAAGTAGAGAATTACCGCAGTATGACCAAGCTTTTACAAACACCAATCGAATATCTTAAAGGCGTAGGCGCCAATCGAGGCGAACTTCTGCGTAAAGAGCTTGGTATCCATAAATTTCAGGATTTACTGAATCTCTATCCACATCGCTATATGGATAGATCTCGTTATTACAAAATCAACGAACTTCTTGACAGCAATACCGAAATGCAGATTATTGGCAAAATTGTGCACATCAAAACTGTTGAGCAGAAACATCGCAAAATGCTAGTTGCCACTTTTGCAGATGATACAGGTCAAATGGATCTTGTCTGGTTTCAGGGTCATAAATGGATTAAGGAATCACTCAAGGTCAATGAACAGATGGTTATTTTTGGAAAATGCAATTTCTTCAATGGAAAAGCAAGTATGCCACATCCAGAAATTGAACTATTGGAAGAACACCAGCAGAATGTTCGATTTGCGATGAGACCAATTTATCCATCAAATGATAAATTGAGTGGTCGCGGAATTACCAATAAAGTCGTTGGGAAATTAATGCAGCAATTGTTTTCTGAAGTTCATCAATATTTTTCAGAATCACTTCCAACTTCGATAATGGAAAATTTAAAGTTGATTTCGAAAAAAGATGCGCTGATTAACATACACTTTCCGCAGAACGCCAATTTATTAGCAAGAGCACGATTTCGATTAAAGTTTGAGGAGCTTTTTTATATTCAGCTACAGCTAATAACAAATAATCTTGTTCGAAAACAGAAAATTGCGGGTTTTCCATTTACGAAAGTTGGCGATTACTTCAATGATTTTTATCATAAGCATCTTCCTTTTGATCTTACAAATGCACAAAAAAGAGTGTTGAAAGAAATACGATCCGATCTAGCAAATCCGGCACAGATGAACCGTCTTTTACAGGGAGATGTTGGATCTGGAAAAACAATAGTTGCCTTTCTTACAATGTTGCTTGCTTTGGATAATGGTTTTCAAGCCTGTCTGATGGCGCCAACCGAAATTCTTGCCCATCAGCATTTCGAAGATATTTCAGAACTAGCAAATGCTATGGGGATTACTGTAATGTTATTGACAGGTTCTAGCAAAATCGCTAAACGACGCATTATACATTCGGCTCTTGAAGATGGAAGTTTACAAATCATCATTGGTACACACGCTTTGTTGGAAGATAAGGTAAAATTCAAAAACCTCGGACTTGCGATTATAGATGAGCAACACCGCTTTGGAGTTGAGCAACGTTCTAGATTATGGAAAAAGAATACAATTCCGCCGCACGTTTTAGTGATGACTGCTACTCCCATTCCGCGTACATTGGCTATGAGTCTTTATGGCGATCTCGATGTTTCGGTAATTGACGAATTGCCGCCTGGACGGAAGCCAATTCAGACAGTACATCGATTTGATACGAATCGTCTAAAAGTTTGGAAATTTATTCGGGATGAGATTGTCCTTGGAAGACAGATCTACATTGTTTATCCTCTTATCAACGAGAGTGAAACTCTTGATTATAAAGATTTGATGGATGGCTTTGATAATATTTCTAG
Source organism: Flavobacteriales bacterium (assembly GCA_038243675.1). Classification (GTDB taxonomy): domain Bacteria; phylum Bacteroidota; class Bacteroidia; order Flavobacteriales; family Flavobacteriaceae; genus Flavobacterium. The sequence continues at coordinate 3,674 of JBBSQV010000139.1, read as the reverse complement.
AGATTTTCCATTGCCTAAATATGCTATTTCTGTTGTTCACGGACAGTTGAAACCTGCAGATAAAGCTTTTGAAATGAAACGATTTGTAGATGGCCAAACCGACATTATGGTTGCTACTACTGTAATTGAAGTTGGTGTAAATGTTCCGAATGCTAGTGTGATGATTATAGAAAGTGCCGAACGTTTTGGACTTTCGCAATTGCATCAGCTTCGAGGACGCGTTGGCCGTGGCGCTGATCAAAGTTATTGCATTCTGATGACGGGAAGTAAATTAAGCAACGACAGTAAGATTAGGATGGAAACAATGGTTAATAGCAGCGATGGTTTCGAAATTGCCGAAGTCGATCTAAAACTTCGCGGGCCAGGAAATCTTATGGGAACCCAGCAAAGTGGCGTGCTCAATCTTCAAATTGCCGATTTAGTAAAAGATAGAGATATTCTTGCGGTTGCGAGAGAATATGCCATTTCTTTGTTGAAAGAAGATCCACAGTTACAAAGCCCAGAAAACGCAATGGTTCTTCAGGTTTTTATAGAACATTCTAAGAAAAAAAATATCTGGAATTACATTAGTTAATTTTTGACAAGGATAAAAACCGTTTAGCAAATGAGGCTACGAATATTCACAATTTGTTCATTATTAATTGGGCTTGTACTTCTTACATACTCCTTGACTATACCATATTATAAAGATCAAAAAAAAGCTGATGAGTTCTTTGAAAATGCTTTGACAATAGAGAAGTCAGACTATTATAAAAGGGAAGCTGAACTCAGAACAAACAAAGCGATCTTGATGGATCTAGGGTCGGGAATTACAATTGCTTCAGCAACATTTATATTATTCTTAATTTCGAAAAATATAAGAATATTGCGGGATTTCAAAAAAATTAGAACTCTCTCTAAAGCTCAAATTTTCATTTGGGCAAATTTAGTATGGCTTCTACTTTTGCCAGGAACTTACTGGTATTATATGTTTCGCGGCGGACGCGGCGATTATCCTCCTTTTGCTGACAGTATAGCAATTCCACTTATGACACAAATACCAGTTTATTTATTTTTACTTATTCCATTAAATATATTTATACTCCTAACAACATATAGAAGTGTTTTACCGACACAACTATTTTTTAGATTAAAGCATTACATCCGACCGTCAATTTTGTGGGAAGTATTCTTTGGCTTTTGGCTTTTATTAAATCTTATATTATTTGTTGATTTTGTAGTAGACGGAGACCATTTTTCCATCCCCATAAATTTATTTTTTACTTATATACTTCTCACTTTGCGAGCAGGAAAATTAGCGTATTTTGATAATCATATTGAAGATAAAAAATAAAATTACTTCAGGTTTTTATAGAACATTCTAAGAAAAAGAATATCAGGAATTTCATTAGTTAGCTAGTATTGTCATTGTCAACAAATAAAGTAGACAAATAGAATTATTATCTTCTAAAATCTTCAATTTATATCCTCAAGGTAAAAATTTGACAATATCTTGACAACATTTAACATTCTTAAAAGTTAAAAATTGTTAAGACACTTACCTCTTCCTATTTATATCCGTTAGTTTTGCTTTTCCGAACATTACCTGTTCTAAAACTCACATACATTACCCAAAAATATGAAGTTCAAAAACATTATTTTCGCCCTATTGGGAATAGCTCTTATCGGTTTAGTCGTCTATAGAGTGACCTCAAATACTGCAGATAAAAACGCTAATAAATTATCACAAAAAACAACTCCTACTTTTTCTGGAAAAATCGTTTCAGGATCAGACTTTGCTAGCAATATATCGCTTTCTGGATCTATAGAAGCAAATGAGCAAGTTGACATTCGTAGTGAAATCTCTGGAATAGTAGAAGCAATTAATTTTGATGAAGGAAAAAGTGTCAAGAAGGGACAGATTTTATTTAGAGTCAATGATTTGGAATTAAGAGCGCAACTAGCTCAAATTCGTACTGCCCAAGGGCTTTCATCGGAAAATGAACGTCGTGCCAAACTACTTTTAGAAAAAGAAGCAATCAGTCAAGAAGAATATGATATTGCGAGTGCAGATTTTAAGTCTGCTCAATCTAGAATGCAATTAATACAAGCACAACTAAACAAAGCAACAGTTCGTGCACCATTTGATGGTAAAATTGGTTTACGATATATTTCGAAAGGTACTTATGTTACACCAATGACTCCAATAGCAACTCTTGTAAATGATAGTCAGGTAAAAGTAACTTTTTCTGTTCCTGAAAAATATGCTTCTCAAATAACAGTTGGAGATACATTTACTTTTTCTACTTCAAATAACGAAGGAAAATTTACTGCAAAAATTTATGCCAAAGAACCTGAAATTGATGTTGCTACACGAACATTAAAAATTCGTGGTCTTGACGAAAATAAAGATTCAGGACTTCTTACTGGAAGTTTTGCTACTATTGATTTACCATTACAAACTTTACAAAATGCGCTTCTCGTTCCTACCGAAGTTTTAATTCCGATTCAGAATGGTAAAAAAATGTTTGTTGTAAAAGACGGTAAAGCTAAAGAAGTAATTGTTGAAACTGGATCTCGCACCGAAAAGGAAATCCTTATTACCAAAGGACTTGTTGCTGGCGATACCATTCTAACAAGTGGTGTTATGACTTTGCAAAACGGAATGCCTGTAAAAGTAAACCTATAGCATTTTTCAATATATATTTCAAAAAATAAATACTCCCTACAATAATGAGTTTATCCTCTTTAAGTATAAAAAGACCTGTACTAACGATAGTTATGAATTTGACGCTGATATTATTCGGTATCATCGGCTACACTTATCTTGGAGTACGGGAATTTCCCTCAATAGATCCCGCTATGATTTCGGTAAGAACCAATTATACTGGTGCCAATGCTGATATTATCGAATCGCAGATTACTGAACCTCTTGAAAAAGCAATTAACTCCATTGATGGTATTCGAAACATCAGTTCGTCCAGTAATCAAGGATCAAGTAATATTCAGATCGAATTTAACTTAGGAAAAGATCTTGAAGCTGCCGCTAATGATGTTCGAGACAAAGTTTCACAAGCTATCCGAAGTTTACCGCAAGATATTGATGCTCCACCAGTAGTGTCAAAGGCTGATGCCGATTCGGATGCAATTATTACGATGACCGTTCAGAGTGATACCAAAAACACCCTTGAACTTTCAGATTATGCCGATAACGTAATTTCGCAACGACTACAAACTATTCCTGGGGTGAGTAGTGTTCAAATTTGGGGAATGCGTAAATATGCGATGCGATTATGGCTTGATCCTCAAAAATTAAATTCCTACGGAGTTACTGTAGGGGAAGTGCGATCTGCACTAAATAAACAAAACGTCGAACTTCCTTCTGGAAAATTGACTGGTGCTAATACTGAATTGACTGTAAAAACTATAGGAAACCTTTCTACCGAAGAAGAATTTAATGATATCATCATTCTATCTGAAGCTGGGAAAGTGGTTCGACTTGGCGATGTAGGTCGTGCCGTATTAGAAGCAGAAAACTTAGAAACCAAGCTTAGTGATTCTGGTCAACCGATGATTGGTATGGCTGTTATTCCACAACCTGGAACAAATTACCTCGAAATTGCTGAAGAGTTTTATGCTAGATATGATCAGCTTCAAAAAGATCTTCCTAAAGATTTTAAGTTAAATATAGCAAT
>JBBSQV010000138.1:0-6859 GCA_038243675.1 Flavobacteriales bacterium | reverse complement strand
TACTAAGTATTACATTTGTTTTCCAAAAGTCCTTGTTGAAAAATAAGAATTAATACCTATTTTTTATATTTTTGTCGGAATGAAATTTACTGCACACCAAATAGCGACTGTATTAGACGGAACGATTGAAGGGAATCCTGAAGCCGAAGTTTTCAAACTTTCCAAGATTGAAGAAGGTACTGAGGGAGCTCTTACTTTTCTGTCGAATCCAAAATACAACCATTTTATTTACAACACTTTGGCCAGTGTAGTTATTGTAAATTCTGATTTCACTCCAGACCAAACTGTAACTTGTACAATGATTCGAGTTGAAGATGCTTATGGTGCTTTTTCAAAAATACTACAACATTACAACGAAACAAAGAGTGACCGTACCGGAATTTCTACACCTTCTTATATAGCAGAATCTGCTGTTTATGGTGAGAATATTTACGTAGGACATTTTGCCGTGATAGAAGATAATGTTCAAATAGGCAATAATGTCAAGATACATCCACACGTTCACATCGCTCAAAACACGAAAATAGGAAACAATGTTCGCATATTTCCGGGTGTTCGGATCTATGAAGATACTATCATTGGCGACAACTGTGTATTTCATTCTGGCGTGATTATCGGTTCGGACGGATTTGGCTTTGCGCCAATGAAAAATGGTACATTCGAAAAAATTCCTCAGATAGGAAATGTTATTATAGAAGCAGATGTCGAAATAGGTGCGGGGACAACAATTGATCGCGCTACTATGGGCTCAACAATCATCAGAAAAGGAGTGAAGCTGGACAATCAAATTCAGATTGCACATAACGTAGAGATTGGAGAAAATACTGTTATTGCCAGTCAGACCGGAATTGCGGGATCGACAAAAGTTGGCAAGAATTGTATGATAGGCGGGCAGGTAGGTATTGTAGGACATTTAATAATAGGAAATAATGTGCGCATTCAGGCGCAAGCAGGTGTGGGTAAAAACCTTGGAGATGGCGAGATTGTACAAGGATCACCATCATTTGGATATAATGATTTTAGTAAATCGTATGTACATTTCAGAAATCTTCCCAAAATAGTGAACCAAATTGACGAATTAAAAAAACAAATAATTAAAAAAGAAGATTATAATGGTTAAACAGAAAACCATAAAGCAGGAAGTTACTCTTAAAGGAGTAGGTCTGCATACTGGGAAGGAAGTCACGATGACATTGAAGCCGGCGCCTATCAACAATGGCTATACATTTGTTCGAGTTGATCTTGAAGGTCATCCAGTTATTGAAGCCGACGTTAATCATGTAGTAAATACACAGCGAGGAACAAATCTTGAGAAATTGGGTGTCAAAATCCAAACATCTGAACATGTACTTGCGGCCTGCGTAGGTTGTGACATTGACAACATTATAATCGAATTGAATGAATCTGAGCCTCCAATAATGGATGGCTCATCTAAGTACTTTGTTGAAGCTCTTGAGCAAGCAGGAATTGAAGAGCAAAATGCGGAACGTAAATATTATGTTGTAAAAGAAGTAATCAATTTTACAGATGAAACTACCGGAAGCGAAATTCTTATTATGCCAGCTGATGATTATCAAGTGACCGCAATGGTAGATTTTGGTACTAAAGTTTTAGGAACACAAAATGCTACTTTGAAAAACATTGATGACTTTAAAGAGGAAATCGCAAATGCGCGTACGTTTAGCTTTTTGCACGAACTTGAATCCTTGTTAGACAAAGGTCTTATAAAAGGTGGCGATCTTAACAACGCTATAGTTTATGTTGACAAAGAAATTTCAGATTCAACGATGACGAATTTGAAAAAGGCTTTTGGCAAAGATCAAATTTCGGTTAAACCAAATGGAATTCTTGATAACCTTACATTACATTACCCAAATGAAGCTGCAAGACACAAATTACTAGATGTAATTGGAGATTTAGCTTTGGTTGGAATTCGTCTTAAAGGAAAAGTAATTGCAAACAAACCCGGTCATAATATTAATACTCAGTTCGCTAAAAAGCTTTCAAAAATAATAAAACTTGAGCAACGCAATCAAGTTCCAGTTTTTGATTTAAATCAAGAACCGTTGATGGATATTCATCAGATTATGAGTATTTTACCTCACAGACCTCCTTTTTTATTTATAGATAGAATTATCGAAATGTCTGCCACTCACGTAGTAGGTCTGAAAAATGTGACTATGAATGAATCATTCTTTATTGGACATTTTCCAGGAGCACCAGTAATGCCGGGTGTTATTATTGTTGAAGCAATGGCACAAACAGGGGGAATTTTAATTTTAAGTTCTGTTCCAGATCCGGAAAATTACTTGACATATTTTATGAAAATTGATAATGTGAAGTTCAAGCAAAAAGTATTGCCAGGAGATACTTTAATATTTAAATGTGATCTTATTTCACCTATTCGCCGCGGTATTTGTCATATGCAAGCAAATGCTTACGCAAATGGTAAACTAGTTGCCGAAGCGGAATTGATGGCACAAATAGCCAGAGTAAATTAATAATTAAATTCAGATTATGAATCAACCGCTCGCATATGTACATCCAGGCGCAAAGATTGCTAAGAATGTGGTCATCGAACCTTTTACAACTATACATAATAATGTTATAATTGGCGATGGAACGTGGATTGGATCAAATGTAACTATAATGGAAGGTGCAAGAATCGGTAAAAATTGCAATATCTTTCCAGGTGCTGTAATTTCTGCGGTTCCACAAGATTTAAAGTTTGGTGGAGAAGATTCACTTGCTATAATTGGAGATAACACTACAATTAGAGAATGTGTTACAATAAATAGAGGCACAGTTGCTTCAGGACAAACGGTAATAGGAAGTAATTGCTTATTGATGGCAACTGCACATATTGCGCACGATTGTCAGATTGGAGATAATGTCATTATTGTCAATGGAGTGCTACTTGGAGGCCACGTAACTGTGGGTAATTATGCAATTATCGGCGGATTGTCTGCTGTGCATCAATTTATTAATATCGGTGCACACGCAATGATCTCTGGAGGATCTTTACTTCGAAAAGACGTACCTCCATTTACCAAAGCTGCAAAAGAACCTTTGTCTTATGTTGGAATAAACTCTGTAGGTCTTAGAAGAAGAGGTTTTGAAGCCGATAAAATTCGAGAAATTCAAGAGATATATCGAATTCTTTATCAAAAAAATTACAATACCACTCAAGCTTTGGGAATTATTGAAGCGGAGATGGAAGCAACACCCGAACGTGACGAGATAATCTTATTCATTCGTAATTCATCTCGAGGAGTAATGAAAGGTTACACCGGCAGCAATTAGAGAATACAAAATAAAATATAACATTTAAAATATACCATCAAATGGCAAGTACTTCAGATATTCGCAACGGGTTATGCATACAATACAATAACGATATTTACAAAATAATCGAATTTCTTCACGTAAAGCCAGGTAAAGGACCAGCATTCGTACGTACTAAGATGCGAAGCTTAACAACAGGAAGAGTTTTGGAAAACACTTTCTCGGCAGGACATAAAATTGACGAAGTACGTGTTGAAACACACAAATACCAGTTTTTATATGCAGAAGGTGATGATTACAATTTTATGCACGTTGAAACATACGAACAAATAATCTTGAACAAAGCTATTCTTGATGCTCCTGATTTGCTAAAAGAAGGAGAAAACGTAATGGTACAGATTAATTCTGAAACTGAATTGCCTCTTTCTGTAGATATGCCGGCTTCTGTAGTGTTAGAAGTAACTTATACTGAGCCAGGAATGAAGGGAAACACTGCAACAAACGCAATGAAACCTGCAAAAGTAGAAACTGGAGCTTCGGTAAATGTGCCGTTATTTATTAATGAAGGTGACAAAATTAAAATCGATACTACATCAGGTTCTTATATGGAACGTGTAAAATCTTAATTGAATCATTCTACCTTTCGCGAAAGCGGTCTAAAAAAATAATATGAAGTTTACAAAAACCTATCCACTAGCAGAAATAGCTGCTTTAATTGACGCCAAATACGTAGGAGATGAGAATTTGCCTGTATATGGTCTTAATGAAATTCACGTGGTTACTCCTGGTGATATTGTTTTTGTAGATCATCCAAAATATTACGACAAAGCCCTGCAATCTGCTGCTACTATCGTTTTGATAAACAAAGAAGTAGATTGTCCGGAAGGAAAGGCATTATTAATTTCGGATGATCCTTTTCGGGATTTCAATAAAATTATCAAACATTTTAGTCCTTTTAATCCATCGCATTCAAGCATTTCGTCATCGGCTGTAATTGGAAAAGGAACAATTGTGCAACCCAACGTCTTTGTTGGAAACAATGTTAAGATTGGCGAAAATTGTCTGATACATTCTAATGTTGTGCTTTATGACAATACGATCATCGGAGACAATGTAAAAATACACGCCGGCTCAATTTTAGGAGCGGATGCTTTTTATTACAAAAAAAGAGAAAGTGGTTTTGATCAACTTATATCTTGCGGTCGAGTAGTTGTAGAAGATAATGTTGATATTGGAGCACTTTGCACAATAGATAAAGGCGTTACGGGAGATACAACAGTCGGTTGGGGTAGTAAAATAGACAATCAAGTTCACGTAGGCCACGATACTGTAATTGGCAAAAATTGTCTAATTGCATCGCAAACAGGAATTGCTGGTTGTGTAATTATAGAAGATGAAGTTACACTTTGGGGACAAGTTGGTACAACTAGTGGCATTACAATTGGCTCAAAAGCGGTTGTGATGGGACAAACGGGAGTAACTAAATCTATTCCAGGTGGAAAAAGTTATTTTGGAACTCCTATAGAGGAATCGAGAGAGAAGCTAAAACAATTGGCAAATATTAAAAAATTGCCAGAGATTATAAATAAATTAAGAGATTATGAGCGCTAGAAAAATTGTTGAAAGTTTATATAAATCAGATGCGATAATAAATAGCAAGTTACTTGACACTCTGCTTCATGAAGATGCAAGTCTTGAATGGCATAGTAGCAAAGGCTTTTTGAAAATGAACAGAACTGAAATTATCGCATTGTCTGATGAATTGTCTAAAGCGTATCCGAGCACTCGTATTGAGATTGGACATATCGTTGCCGAAAATCAGAAAGTAGCTGTTCGATATTCTCAATACGTATCTACAATCGAGAATCCGAATGAGGAAATGTTGTTAGCACATTTTATGATTATCTGGGAAATCAAGGACGAAAAATTATACCATGGGTATCAAATGAGTCAGTTGACATAGTTTTGAAAAAATCATATTGATCGGTTTCTGAATTATGCTTGATTTTCCATCAGAAGAATCGAAAACCAAATTGATTCTAAGAATAACTTGCGCATTCTGGATTTTCACGAAGCTGTTTTCATATAAGCTTTGGCATGTAGATAGACTTTTTCCTGTAATTCCCCCATTTGAATTTTTAGATAATATTCCAAATTTCGTTCATTTGGCATTGTTTTTTATAGCTTTAAGTGGAATCGCTTTTGTTGGCTTTTTTCCAAAAATTAAAGTCATATTGGGATTAACAATTATTATTGAAATTTCGTCTTGCTTACTAGACCAGAGCCGCTGGCAACCTTGGGAGTATCAATATTTGCTTACATTTCTATTCTTTTTCTTTTATTATAGAGAACCAAAACAGTTTATTAACTACTTTTCTTTTTTGCTGATTGCCACTTATGCATTTAGCGGATTACACAAACTGAATGGTGGATTTTTGTATACCGTTTGGGAGAGAATGATTCTTGACAGATTTATGGGATTTGATGCAAATCAAATTCAAAACATCTTTATTCACTATGCTGGTTTAGCACTTCCGATATTTGAAATTCTTGCTGCGCTTGGTCTGTTATTTTCCAAAAATAAAAGACTCTTCGCACTACTATTAATAGGAATGCACATCTTCATTCTCATTTTCCTTTCTCCAATAGGTTTAAACTACAATTCGATTGTATGGCCTTGGAATGTGTTGATGATTTTTTATCTTTTTATACTCTTCTTTAATCACAGCACATCTATATCATTTAGAAATCTGCTGAGTGGATTCAACATAATTCCATTTACGCTAATTGCCATTTTACCAATTTTCTCATTTTTCGGATTGTATGATAATTATCTTTCCTTTAATTTATATTCTGGAAAATTGCAAAGTTTTCGAATTTGTGTGGAGGAACAGAAAGTAGATGATGATTTCAAACCTTTTTTGTCTAAAAATAGGTTTTACTGTGACTCAAAAGCGAGTATTTCTGTAGATGATTGGGCGATGAAGGAAATGAATGTGGCTTTGTATCCAGAAGAAAGAATTTATTTAAAGATTAGAAAAAAATGGAGAAAAAAATATCCAAATTCTGAAGCCGAATTTGTCATTTATCAGTATCCTTACAAGAAAGAGAATATTAATAGACTTGAATAAGGTGTAGAGTGCATTTTTTTATGATTTTACTATAAATATTGCCTCTAAAAACCTATTTTTGCAACACCATTTTAAAAAACAATTTAAAAGATATAGTATGAGTGTTTTAGTTAATAAAGATTCGAAAATAATAGTACAAGGATTTACAGGTAGCGAAGGTACTTTCCACGCTGAACAAATGATTGAGTACGGAACAAATGTAGTAGGTGGTGTAACTCCAGGAAAAGGTGGATCTACTCACTTAGACCGTCCCGTTTTTAATACTGTAAAAGATGCTGTAGATAAAGTTCAGGCTGACACTACAATCATTTTTGTGCCACCAGCTTTTGCTGCTGATGCTATTATGGAAGCTGCAGATGCAGGAATCAAAGTTATTATTACAATTACAGAAGGTATTCCAGTTGCAGATATGATCAAAGTAGCTGCTTATATTGAGAATAGAG
>JBBSQV010000137.1:0-6896 GCA_038243675.1 Flavobacteriales bacterium | reverse complement strand
CGAATTCTATCTCCTAAAAGTGCGCCACCAGTTTTTCTTTTTGATGGATCTACAGAAATTATTCCAATTGTTTTCTCAGGAAAATCAATTAGAAAACGTCTCACAAGTTCATCTACAAGAGACGATTTACCAGATCCACCTGTACCTGTAATTCCAAGTACTGGAGTTTTAGAATCTTTATTAATCTCGTGAATTCTATCAAAAGCAGCAGCTGCAATTTCAGGGAAATTTTCGGCTGCCGAAATTACCCGACCTATAGATCTTGGATTTTTATCTTCAAGATGATCAACTTCATCGGTCAATTTATCACCCAAAGGAAAGTCAGATTTCTGAACCAAATCATTAATCATTCCCTGAAGTCCTAAGTTTCTTCCATCATCGGGTGCGTAAATACGGCTTATTCCGTACGCTTCCAGTTCGGCAATTTCGGTAGGAAGAATTACTCCTCCTCCTCCACCAAAAATCTTGATATGTCCCGCTCCTTTTTCTTGCAGCAGGTCATACATATATTTAAAATACTCATTATGACCACCTTGATAAGACGTCATCGCAATCGCATTTACATCCTCTTGTATCGCAGTATTTACTACCTCTTCTACGCTTCTATCGTGTCCTAAGTGAATAACTTCGACTCCAGTTGACTGAATAATCCGACGCATAATATTGATGGCCGCGTCGTGTCCGTCAAATAACGAAGCTGCGGTAACTATTCTAACCTTATTTATTGGTATGTAGGGCTTTTGTACTTCCATTTTTGCTAAATATCAATTTAAGATCGCAATTTACACATTTATTAAAAATTTACCCGCTTATAACTTTTGAATGTTGACAATATAATAAAGAAGGATTTTTTTTTCGCTTTCGCTAAATGAAAAAACAGCAGGCGTTGCGGTTGAAGATATTTGGTACAAAACCATATGTCCTTCATTTAAAATGTACCTAAACTACTTTGTTTATTCCACTTTTGAAGTACTCCTTTAAATCCGAAACTTTTCTTAGATCTTACAATTTTCAGATACAGCTAATCATCTACAAATAAATCTTGTTTTCCAACTGAATTACAACATCAGTATCTCTGATTCTTACAATTAACCTAAAAACTACTTGAGCCTATTCTGTTCTTCGGTGTTACCCGATTTTTTATCAATAGATTTCAACTTTGCATTTCCAAATTTGTACTGAATTGACAAGCGTATATGCCTCGCATCATAATAGTTGGTAAATTCATTTCTGATTCCGTTGCTATAATTACTAGATTTAGATATTTGTTTTTTAAAAATATCATTCAAATTAAGTGAAAGTTGTAAATTATTCTTAACCATATATCTCGCAGTTAAGGAGAAAGATCCATAAGGTCGAAATTCATAAATACCCATTGTGCTTTTAAACTGATACCAGTAAGATGCATTAAGTACCATCGACTTTGAGGAGTTGAGAATAAAGTCATTATTTGTACTTGCGAAAGTGTAATTTCCTTTCACATTCCTATTGGTAAAATCTGCAGAGGATTTTGTATTGCTAAAACCACTATCAAGGGAGTTTATAGAAGTCCACCATCCAATTTTATTATAAGTATGACTTAATGAGACACTATAGGTTTGTGTATCTAAAAAATTCAATACAGTATATCTACTTATTTTTGTAATAGAATCCACTATGCCAAAATGTTCAAAACCATTTTCAATTTTGTTGTATGAAAATTTGCTGTCAAAATTTTTATATGAATAATTAAGTTCTAAATTATCTGAAAATGAGGGCTGAACAAAAGGATTGCCTTCAACATAACTATAAGGACTATCATAATTTTTGAATGGATTCAACATCTCATAATTAGGTCTCATAATCCGTCGACTATAATTAACGGAATACGTGCTATTCAGATTGGGCACATATTGCAGATATACAGTTGGAAAAATTTTAAAATAATTATCATCGTTTTTCTGCTCGTAGTTCTTTGAATAACCTTCTGTCTGAGTAGCTTCTGCGCGAAGAGCAGCTTGAAGCTCCCATTTATCTCCAAACTTTTTATTTACAGAAAAATATAAAGCTTGATTATCCTCCCGATAATCAAATTTATTTGATTGTTCCAGATCTGGTATTGATTCACCACTTTCTAAATTATAAGATTCCAGAATATTAGCACTTTTGGTCACGGATATTTTACCGCCATAACTGATAGTAGTCCAACTAAGAGGCATTTCAATATCTATTTTCCCAGAAAAGTTTCTAATCGATTGTTGGTTATCAGTTTTAACTGCAAAATTTGGTTCGGGTATGACTACATTCATAGCATTATATTCATTGCCATAAAAACTCCTTTCATCAGTATTACTATAATCGAAGTAATCAATATCAGTTGTTATTTTTGTTCCTAGAGTGTCCAATAAGATAGTATTATGATAATTGGCAGAGAAAATTGAAGGTTTTATTAGTGAATTTAGATCAGTATTTACATAAGATTTTAAGACCGGAGGAGTACCATTGAATATATCTATAAGTGAATTATCTTTACTATTGACCTTTGAGGCGCTGCCTGTGATAATTAACCCAGTACTCCATTTTTGCGACACCTCATATTCTGCTGCTAACCTATATCCCAAATTCTTATTAGTGATTTTTCTTGGAACTTTTTCATCCCAAGTTTCGTAATCGTAAAACGTAACAATATGATCAGAATTTTTACTGATTGCATTACCAGCATTTATGGAGGATTGTATTGTAAATTTATCTTTGTTATAATTGAAGTTGCCTTGTAATGATTCAGAGAAATAAACCCTTTGTACCAAGGAGGTTCCGATGGTAGTATTCCAAGCATCCTTTTTGGCTTTTTTTAGTTTTATATTGATAAGTCCGCTGTTTCCTGACGCTGAATATTTTGCTGGTGGAGCGGTTATAACTTCAACATTCTTTATATTCTCTGCAGATATCGTTTTTAGAAAATTCATTAAATCTTCACCCGTAAGTTCCACAATTCGATCATCTATCATAACCATCATACCGGACTTCCCAATTATCTTTATATTATTATTGAGAACTCTTATTCCCGGAGTCGACCTTAATACTTCTGATGCATCGCTACCTGCCAAAGAAATAGAATTTTCAACATTGAATACTAACCTATCTATTTTACGCTCTATTAGTTTCTTTTTTTGAACAATCACAACTTCATCTAAATCAGTCGTTTCCTCCGAAATAATATCTCCTAAATCTAAATCACTATAAATATCAATAGTCTCTTTAAATATGAACAACTCTTTTTGAACTATGCTTACCTGATATCTGTTAGCAGAAATTTCGATCATAAATAGCCCCAAACTATCAGAGTAGGTGATGTTTTGACCTAAAGATTCTTCATCGGTAAATATTACTCTCCCAAATTCTATAGGATTATTATAACTATCCAACAATTTGCCTGATACTTTAACTTGTGAAAAAAAAATGGTGGGGAATACAAAAAACGTAAATAATAATATTCTTAAGCAGAAATCTTTTTTGACGTGGTTCATTTTTAATTTAGGTGATTAACAAACTTATGGAAAACTTTTAAATTAGATTCGAGAATGTAACTACTAGCAGCATTTAATTAAAAAGTCTTATATGTAATTTGAAACAGGAAATAAAGTCCTTCGATAAATAACTAATATCCATTCAGTTAACATTCTATTTGTTAGATCGTATATTTTACCGTCAACTTGATGCTTCAAACAATATCCATTTGACGGTCGCTATTTAATTAGCTATTGTTAAATCAACTGCTAATAAATTTTGTTTTCAATCGCAATTATCGGAAATTTATGGAATGTATAACCACATATCAAAACGATAATTACCAAGCAATCCTAACAACAAATTATATATGGATTTCATAGATTACTATAAAATACTCGAAATACAAAAAACTGCTACCGAAGCAGAAATCAAAAAAGCCTACCGAAAACTCGCGCGCAAGTACCATCCAGATTTAAATCCGAATGACAAAACTGCCGAAGCTAAGTTCAAATCGATTAATGAAGCGAACGAAGTTTTGAGCAATGCCGAAAATCGCAAGAAGTATGATAAGTACGGCAAAGATTGGCAACACGCCGACGAATTTGAAAAAGCTGGCGGACGTCCTAGAGGCGGCGGCGGTCAACAACAATCTGGCGGATTTGCTGGCGGCGGCTTTGGCGGAGATTTCTCTGATGCTGGAGATTTCTCAGATTTCTTTAATTCGATGTATGGCGGTCAAGGCGGCGGCCGTCGTCAAAGTACTAAATATCGAGGTCAGGATTTGAATGCCGAATTTCAGCTTGATTTAAAATCCGCGTTTACAACTCATAAACAGACGCTGACTGTAAACGGAAAAAATATCCGAATTACAATTCCCGCAGGAGTTGAAAACGGCCAGATAATTAAAATTCCAAATCACGGATCGCCAGGCGCTAACGGCGGGCCGAACGGAGATTTGTTTATAACATTTGATATCGCACACGATCCTAAATTTAAACGTGACAAAAGCAATCTTTACAGCACCCACGATTTAGATCTTTACACAGCACTTCTCGGCGGCGAAGTTGTGGTTGATACTTTTGATGGACAAGTGAAAGTCAAAGTCGCACCCGAAACACAGACTGGCACAAAAGTGAAACTCAAAGGAAAAGGATTTCCAATTTATAAAAAAACAGATCAGTTTGGAGATCTTTACATCACTTTCAACGTGAAACTTCCAACAAACCTCAGCGACAAGCAAAAAGAACTTTTTAGAGAAATCTCACAATTATAAATTATGACAGATAGCAATCTCATCCTCATAGAACAAATTTGCAGACATTACGAAATAGAACCTGACTTTATTGTCTCTTTAAATAGTTACGGACTAATCGAAATTATTGAACTCGAACAGAATAAATATCTCAAAATGCAAGAAATGACAATGATTGAAAAAATGATCAGGATGCATTACGACCTTCAAATTAATATAGAAGGAATTGACGCCATTTCGCATCTACTCAATAAGATAGAAAATTTACAATTTGAACTTCAAGCTGTGCAAAATCGACTCCGGATCTATGATTCAGAATAATATAGTCTTTCAAAAATAACTCTACCGCAAAAACTAGTAGCAAAGAATAATAAAAGACAAATGAGTCAGTTATAATTTGTAGTTTTGCACAAATTCTAAAACCCTTGCTATGATTAAGTATTGTTCAGCTGAAGAAGCTGTAAAAGTAGTTGAATCTAATAATATAGTTTACTTACAAGCTGCAGCCGCAGCACCAACATTACTGGCAAATGCTCTTACCGAGAGAGCAGCAGAATTAAAAAATGTTGAAATCTGTCACCTGCATACTGAAGGAGAAGCGCGATATGCCAATCCTGATTTGAGTGAGAGTTTTCACGTAAATTCCTTTTTTATAGGAAAAAATGTTCGCCACACAATTAGTGCAGGAAATGGATCTTATACTCCAGTTTTCCTAAGTGAACTTCCAATGCTTTTCAAGAAAAATGTAATTAATCTCGATGTTGTGTTTATTCACGTTTCTGCTCCAGATGCCCACGGTTATTGCTCATTAGGAACATCTGTAGAAGCAACCGTTGCTGCAATAGATAATGCAAAGATTGTTGTAGCGCAGATAAATCCAAGAATGCCAAGAACTTTTGGAGATAGCGTCTTGCACATTTCCGAAATTGATTATGGAGTTGAAGTAGATATGCCTATTCACGGTCACGAAATGGGATTAATCTCGCCAATCGAAAATAAAATTGGTCAATATGTTGCATCACTTATTGATGATAGAAGCACGTTGCAAATGGGAATTGGATCTATTCCAAATGCCGCATTAGCAAATCTTACAAACCATAAGGATTTAGGACTGCACACAGAGATGTTTTCGGATGGTGTTATTGATCTTATCGAAAGTGGTGTTATCAACTGCAAATACAAAGGCATCAACCGCGGACAAGCCCTTGCTACATTCTTAGTAGGATCGCAGCGATTATATGATTTTGTGGACAACAATCCCTTTATCGATATGCGTGTTTCCAACTATGTGAATGACACCGCTCGTATCCGAAGAAACCCAAAAATGGTTGCAATAAATTCGGCAATCGAAGTGGATATTACTGGTCAAGTAAGTGCTGATTCAATTGGGCACAAAATGTATTCAGGAGTTGGTGGACAAATGGATTTTATTCGTGGTGCTGCTTTAAGTGACGGCGGAAAAGCGATTATTGCACTTCCGTCGACAACGAAATACGGTGACAGCCGCATCGTTCCCTACCTAAAAACTGGAGCGGGAGTTGTTACAACAAGATCGCACGTTCAATATGTGATTACTGAATACGGTATTGCAAATCTTTACGGACAGTCGTTGCTCAAACGTGCCAAAGCACTTATTGAAATTTCACATCCTGATCATCAAGAAATGATTGCAAGAGAATACCACGCTTTGTTTAAGAAAATGTAAGTTGTCCCGTACAATTTTTAAAACGCCACTTTTGAAACTTTTAGGTTTTAGGAGTGGCGTTTATCTTTCACTTTTAATTTGTATTGTCGTAAGAGCGATCGTACCCTATTATTCACCTCTAGCCTACTCACCTTGCGCACTCTTCAGATGCGATTGCCGCGCTGCGCTCGCAATGACAAGCGTTTTAGTTTCGTGTGTTTTCCTGGAATTATCTACTAAAGCATCAAGTGAGCCGCGCCGTCATTGCGAGGAACGAAGCAATCGCATCTGATTGGTTGGTGTTCAAAACTATCTAATCAATGTTGCCTTAAATACGAATGCAGGAGTACGCCTTTCGTAGCGAGTGCAATCGCACTCTTGATGGCGATTGAGAGAAGAAATCTTACCCTACTATTCACCTTCATCCTACTCACCTTTCGCAATCTTCAGATGCGATTGCCGCGCTGCGCT
>JBBSQV010000136.1:0-6970 GCA_038243675.1 Flavobacteriales bacterium | reverse complement strand
TTGGAAAAAAAGTCCTGCAACGAGGAATTGAAGTGAATAGCGCGAACAGCTCCAAAACCATAATACTACTAAAGGGAATAATTTCTACAGATAATTTTACTCTTCCAAATAATTTCAAACCAAAATTATCCTCTGAACTAAGGAATTAGCTGTCTTCTCCAAACAAAAAAGCCACTAATAAAAGTGGCTTTTGAAAGGTAAATATAAAGTCCGAGTATTTAATTATTGCTCTATTACGCAAAATTTGCAGCTAAAGGCTGTCAGCTAAAAACTATTAGCTAACCGGCAATTCTCTGGTTAACCAACCGCTTTTTCCAGCAGTTGCAATTGCATAAGGTGCGATCCAGAACAGTCCAAATGTGTACAAAACGCTGTATGCATACGCCCACAATGATTCGGCAGCACTATATTTTTTCGCATAAAACAATACTGGGAAAGTTGAAACAATTAATATTCCGAGTAGGGTAGAGCTGATGAATAAAAGTGGGTGCATAGCGATCATAAATGCTGTGAAAATTAGAAACGGGTACGTCATTACAATTGTAAGAAATTGATTGATGAATAACAATCTCGTTCCAGCTTTTGAGTCTTCTTTATAGCTTTTGAAAACGTAATTTGCCATTACCAAATTCTCACGAACATTGCTACGTCCCCAACGGATAAACATTTTGTACAATCCTTTGTATTGCTCCGGAACATCGGTCAAGACCACCGCATTTCGTTGGAAAAGTACTTTTTCACCTTGCTTCAATATCATATTTGTCATTGCACGATCTTCGCCGATATCTGAGGCCTGACCCATAAATTTCTGATCAATCCATTCTGGAAGACATTTGAAAACCGCCGAACTTCTGTAGGCTGCCAATGCGCCAGGAGTACATAAAACACTTCCCAGCTGACTTTCGGCAGAGCGCACAAATTCAAAACTCATTACAAAACTCACGTTTAGCATTTTTGGTAAAATCGCATTCTTATTGTTTAGTACACGAACATTTCCAGCTACAGCACCACATTTTTCGTCTACTACAAATGGACTTACTAAGTTGCGTAAAGTGTCTTTTTTAATTATAGAATCACTATCTATTGTCACAAAAATTTCACCTGTTCCTAAATTAAAACCACGGTAAAGCGCATGTCTCTTTCCTTTATTTTCTGGTTGTTGGAAAATAACTAAACGATCTCCTAACTCTGCTTTTGCTTTCTTCATCCAAGACCATGTATCATCTTTACTACCATCGTCAATTGCTAGAATTTGTAGTTTATGAGTAGGAAAGTCGCTGCTTGCGATACTTCGCAATGTTTGTAAAACCAAATTTCCTTCGTTATAAGCAGGAACTATTACAGTAACGGTTGGTAATAATTCGTCTGAAACCGACTCAATAGGTTTATACGTAAAATACAAATAGACATTATAAATAAGGAATGAAAGTTTGAAAAGTAACAGACCAATTGTCATAATAAGAAACGTGAATCCAATTGGCGAATTCATTCGACTTTGATTGAACTGCTGAAAATCGGATTGTAAAAAATAAACCAAACTAGCGCCACCAACTAGCAGTAACATCGTTGCTGTTAATATGATGCGATTGAAAAGTTGCCGTTGAGAACTGATTTCCTCAGTAGATATAGAAGTAACTTTTTTGTCAGATGCTGCTTTTGCGAAGATGCTCGCGGGATGTTGAACGACAGAATCAATGTTTTCGTTGTAGTAAGTGTCGTCTTGTAATATTGCTTGTGTTTTCATAAATATAATATAGTAGGGTCAATCTTGTTCACGAGCAAGTAAGCAACTGTCGTTCCTAAATCAATTTGCTATAACAGTCAACGTTTTACAGATATTTTTGTGGGATCATGCTGTATAACAATTACCCACAAAATGCCCACTGCCACACTTGTGGACATTTATGCAAGGGGAATTTTTTTAAAATTCTGAGTGTGAAATAGATTTTATGAAGATGTGAGGAAGCGTTGAAAAGCTACATCAAATTAGTACTATATAAGCTAAAAATGCTTGATAGAACCTCAACACAAAGCAACGACAATAGTTCTTTTTCTGGCTGTAACAGGAAGGCAATTGTTGTCTGTTGAAGGTCTAGTGATTTCGCAAATGTTAGAAGTTCAAAGCATTTGAATCACTATTAAAATTGCAAATTTTAATGCATCTCCGATAGTACATAAATAGATGATTAAAAAAATAGAGGTGATCAATATTACATTTTCAATCTCTATAAATAATTCTTAATATTTTCTTAAAAATACTTTGTAAAAAGTTTGGCGATTACTTAATAAATAATATATTTGCGGCCTAACCTAATCAAATTATAAAATGAAAAAATTAGTATTATTCGCTGCTGTTTTGGCACTAGGCGTTACTTCATGCAGTAAAGATGACGATAAAGAACAATCAGAATTAGCTGGAAAATGGGAATATTCTCAAGAGGGTATTTCTGTGATGGGAATGGAACTTCTTGAACCTTATTCGCACACAACTGGATGTCAAAAAGACTATGTACTTATTACTGCTACCACAATTGCAGATCATACTTTTTCAGGTGCAAGCTGTTTTGACGAAACTAGTACTGAAGCTTACACTATTAGTGGCAACAAAATTATTACTGTGATAGATGGTGTTACTCACACTGAAGAAGTTTTATTATTGAATAACACAACTCTGAAAACTAAAACTAACATAGATGATGAAGGTTCACCTGCATCTTTGATTACTATTTATACTAGAAAATAATAATAAAAGTATTTTCTTAACTTTTTTTAAAGCCTCATTCGTCAGATTGAGGCTTTTGTTTTTTTATAAAAAGACCATTAGGCTTTCGCCAAAAGACAAAAGCTTAACAGATGCTATCGTCAGAGAGAGGCAGATTGTAGTTTATTAGACTTATAGAAAGAAGGCAATTATTCTTCGGTCGAAGCTCTAGTACCGTGTTGACGATAACTTCCAATACTCAGTTTTTCAATAAAATACTATTCTGCGGTTCGCAATATTAACTGTTGAAAATTTATTATGCTATCTGTGAGTGGCCAAGTGCAGATCCTTTATTCCTAGTCAAAATAATGATCAAAAACGGAAGCAAATAAGATAAATAAACTAAGTCATATTTATTGTGATGGATAATTTCGAACAGTCCATAACTATTATAAAATACTACAAATGACGATATCGAAATTCCAAGTAGAATAAAGAACGAAAAATTAAAAAAAGAATAGTAGATGTCTTTTATAAGAAATGACAGAATAATGGGCAATATAATCGCGATTGCATTAATGTAAGTAGAGGTATATGAGGCTTGCAGAATTATTGGATTGTAATTTTTCAGTGTTTCGATATCTGGACAATCTTTTAGTACAAGCAAGAATAAAATTGAAAAACTCAGCACACAACTTATTACAAACTTAAATTTATTGGTCATTGAAGCTTTATAAAAAGGTGCAAATAGGAATAAGCAAATTGGTATAAAAGCAAAACCTCTTGTCAAAACTAGAATACTGATTAGCACTCCTAAAAGTATGGGTCTTCTAAAGATGTTATCCGCAAAATAATAATTCCAAAGCATTATTGTGCAAAGTATTAGTATCATATTTGACATAAAATCACTGATCACTGCAATTTCATACCAGAAGCAAATAGAAATACTCAATAACAAGATGCAGCTAAGTGCCTTGTGAATATCCAAGCATTTATAGAATGTAAAAGATAATAAGGCAAACGAGAAAACCTGTAAGTAACCAACATTTCCGAGTAAATAAAAGGGAATTCCAATCAAAATAAGACCAGGGAAGTTTGATGTTCTACCGTTCATATGATCAACTGCCGTGTACGGATATTCGCCAGAAAAGATCGCTTTGATAGCAACATTCATTGCAGACCATCTATCAACATTTAGCGAGTTTGCATCCGTCAAGTATGTAATTGCAAAAATTGAAATACAAATTGTTATGCAAGTAATGAAATAACTTTTACGAAGATTAAAACGTTTGAGATAATTTTTCTTATTTATAACAAAATATAAAAAAGCGATTTGAAAGAAAGTGTAAAAAACCAAAATCCAAATAGAAAAAGAAGGATGTCTCGATCCATATTTATAAAAAAACAGCGAATTTATGGCCACAAAATAAAGTGCTACAAACAAGCTCAAAGCATTTGATGCAATATCTGTTCTTCTAAATAAATTCTGCATTTTTGGCGTGTCATTTTTGAGCTGAAAGCGAATGTAACAAAATAATCCCCAAATTACTATTGAGTTTTATACTGTCGTCGGGTCAAGTTTTAAAGAGATTTTTAACCTAAATAAATTTTCTATTACCAAGGCTTTAAAAAATCATTAAGAAGGTAGTTTTGCAAAAAGACAAATTTTCGGTTTTGAATCTACTTCACTTTTTTACGTCATGGTAAAGTTCCAAGTCAGTTTTCGAGCCACTTAGTTGCATTCGCTTTGTAGGCAAGTCTTGCTCAACAATATAAAGTAAAAAAACGAAAATAAATTATTCTACAATTTCGTAATCGATATTTAGTTTTCGTAAATCTCTCAATGCCGAGCTAGAGTTTTTATCATCTATCTCAAAATCTACAGCGTCGCCTTCTAGCAGAATATCGGTCAGCTCATTCGCTAGCGAATCACTCACATTCATTGAAATTTCCGCAATACATTTGGCAATTGCTCTTTTATCTGGTCTTGGCGCATCGCAAGACAATAAATTTATTTTCATAGTTCAAAGATTGAAAGTGTAAGATAGGGGAGTTTGGAGGATTATTTGGTCTTGTGACAGCATTTTTTGAAAATCTTAAAAATCTTTTTGGCTTTCGCCGAAAGGCTTCAACTTTAATGAATCTTTCGACCTAATCCAGCTAGAATGGTTTTCAGTTGACATTTTGAAAGAAGGAATTTTGTCATGGGTTGAAAGTACAGAGGCTAAATTTAAAAAAGAAGATTTACAAAGAACTATTGTTGAGCAATCTTCAATGTGAAAATATTCCTTAAACTGCTTTTATCAATCTTTACAGTAACTCTGTAAATGACCGTAATGGCAATTTATTGTCTACTAAATTTCCAAAAACATTTTCGAATCATAATCTCCATTACTTATACTCCCAGCCGAGCAAAAATGAAAACTCCAAAAAATACTATCAACTGTGTTTTCTCCGCTTTTCGCTAATAGTTTTCTCGGTAGAAGCGAGCACAATTGCTAATTCCCTGATTCTAGTAAGTTGAAAATGTATATATTTGAATTTACTCAACAAAGACCATTTACTCGCGGTCAAATAATAAAACTATGGAGCATCTAAAACTTAATTTTGGAGATATTGAACAAGCATCAATTTTATATTATGACCAAGAAGTAGATAAAGCTTGTGTTAGTATATGTCAACAACTCAAAATTGACAATATGCCCGATTATGACTCCGAAAATTTTTATGTTTTGGAAGGGCAAGCATTTAGAAAGAAAAAAATTGAAGACGAAAATCGACTGGACAAAGAAGACAAAATTTTTGACAAAGCATTAATTCAGAAATTTCAATCCAACCAACATAGTGCTTTATTTGTTTTTAAAGGAGAAGTTCTCGGGGGGATTGTTCATTTTGCAGATTATAACCAGACCAATGTTTTGCGAGCCATTCAAGATGATGTACTAACATTTGAACGGAAAATGCGAGAATACCTGTTTCTGAAAAATTTTAGGAACGAAGATATCATCCAATATTTTAAAGATCGGGCAGAACAAAGTGAACGTTCCAAAAGCTATTTTCAAGGACGTGTTCGCCAATTGGAAAAAAGAAAAGACGAACTCAATCAGTTGGGTGAATTTCAAGGATTTACTCTCAAAGATTTATTGGAGTTTGCGAACGACGCCCAGCCTGAAAGTATATTTCCATACAGCAAGATTAATTTTCAAGGAAAAAGCATTTACGAATCCACTTTAGTTAATAGTCTTCGAAACTTGGCAATGCACGGTCAGAATCCCGTAGAGATTGACGAAGAAACTTCGGTCTATTCAATAGAAAGTTTGGAGTATTTATTCAAAGCATTAAAAACCTTGGAAACCTTTACCTATCGTATTGAGAAATTGATTGCGAATCATAGCGATTACCGTACTTCCGTTCGTATGGAAAACAAAAGTAAATTGGAAATCATTTACAAGCACAATCCCAAAGCGCTAAGATATTTTATTGGGCTATAATGCAGAAAAGCTTACCAAATAATGGAAATGCTACCAAACCTCATATTACCAAAATTTGTAAAACAGTAAGATATGCGTTCAGCGCTTGTCCTATAATCTGTTCTTTTTGTCTCGAAATATTATAGGATTACACTTTCGCATTAAAGGTATCAATAGCCTCCATCTTCAGATGGAGGAAAAATATGCGATCTACAATATACATTATACGTTTTTACAAAATACAGTATACAATTTTTTAATCTTTCAATTCCTACGATATACAGTATACAATTGTACAATCTACAGTCTACAATTTTTCAATCTTTAAATTTTTCAATCTCTTTAGTATACAATTCTACAATATACAGCATACAATTTTGCAATCTTTCAATTTCCGTAATTTATAGTATGCATTTTTCAATCTGCACAGTATCCTAATCTTTAAATCTTTAAATTTTTCAATCTTTCAATCCCTTTAAAATCCTTCCCCATCATTAAAGTAGAACGTCTTAGAATCACGACCTAAACCAAAGTTCATCACGAAGTTAGTCAACGTATTCTTATCAAGTAACACCCGTAATCCGACGCCAACCGCTGGCTGTATGGTTTGGAATAGATTTAAATTGCCAGCAACATCACTAGCTGAAGTAGCATTTACAAACACAGTTCCACTAATAAGTTGGTTTTTCGTAAGAGGAAAACGGTATTCCGTTTCCAAGAAAACCAAATTCGCACCTCGAAAAAGACCTTGAATATATCCTTTTCCAGTTCGGCTGTTTTGGTCCCATCCAATAGCCGG
>JBBSQV010000135.1:0-7001 GCA_038243675.1 Flavobacteriales bacterium | reverse complement strand
GATCGTTCCAAAAGCTTTGGAAACTATAATCGCATTATCCATGATAAAGTCGCTATCGTTTACAAGATATATGTACCACATATTACTCATAAAATCATCACTCCACTCCTGCACTGCTGCAAGAAATATATTTTCTACTTCTGGAATTAGTATGTCTTTTTCTCATAGTTGAATTCTTAAATTGGTGTTGAATGTTAACGAGATTTCCTAGCCCCGATGGGAACGACCCGAGCGAAGCGAACTGGCGAAGCACATCCTTTTTCTAAATATTTTTCAAATATTCAGAAGATTGCCGCACTTCGTTCGCAATGACCGTGGACAGCGGGATTAAGCTCCTAAAAAACTTAAATGCTTGATTTAAATTGTTCTAAAAATCTCACGTCATTTTCGTAAAACATTCGGATATCACTTATTTGGTACAGCAACATTGCGATGCGCTCGATGCCCATTCCAAAGGCGAAACCTGTGTATTCTTCGGCATCAATACCGCAATTTGTCAGGACATTTGGGTCTACCATTCCGCAGCCCATAATTTCCAACCAACCCGTACCTTTTGTAATTCGGTAATCTGTTTCGGTCTTCAATCCCCAGTAAATATCCACCTCGGCACTTGGCTCGGTAAACGGGAAATACGAAGGTCTAAGACGGATTTTTGACTTGCCGAACATCTCTTTTGTAAAATACAAAAGTGTCTGCTTAAGATCTGCAAACGACACATCTTTATCTATATAAAGTCCCTCAACCTGGTGAAAAATACAATGAGATCTTGAAGAAACGGCTTCATTTCGGAAAACGCGTCCTGGAGAAATTGTTCGAATTGGCGGTTTATTTTCCTCCATATAACGCACTTGAACCGATGAGGTATGCGTTCTTAGCAACAAGTCTGGATCGGTCTGAATGAAGAAAGTATCCTGCATATCGCGCGCTGGATGGTATTCTGGAAGATTAAGCGCCGTGAAGTTATGCCAATCATCCTCAATTTCTGGACCTTCGGAAACATTAAAACCGATGGATGAAAATATGTCTGTAATCTGATTTTTTACCAATGATATCGGGTGGCGAGAACCAATTTTAATCGGCTCACCTGGACGTGAAAGATCACCGTAGATAGGATTTGAATCTTCGCGACTTTCCAAGAAATCTTGAATCATCTTGATTTTTTCTTCTACAACTACTTTTAAACTATTAATTACTTGTCCAAATTCCTTTTTCTGATGATTGGGAACTTCCTTAAATGCAGCAAAAAACTCATTCAAAATTCCTTTCTTGCCTGAAAATTTTATTCTAAAAGCCTCAAGTTCAGATTTGTCAGTTGTTTGAAATGCTTGAACTTCGGCGATATATTGAGCTATTCTTTCTGTCATAATAGTGGAATGTGCTGCAAATTTAATAATTAAATTCACTTGATTCTAATGCAAGTTTTTTTATTACGAAATGTATTCTTTTTCTAGGAAATAGCTTACAATCGCATCTTTCATTAATACCGATTGCTCGCCAGCTCTAAGCGGAGGCAATTGTTCTTTTACCAAATAATGTGGCCAACCGTCGCTATCTACATAGTCAAATTCGTAATATCCGTAAGGTTCTAAACATCTGCAAATTGCGATATGCATTAGATTTAACTTTTCGTCTTTCTTGTATTTATCGTGAACTTTTCCAAGCTCTTGTACGCCTATCAGATAAATTATCGCATCTAAATCAAGGTCTTCTCCCTGCGAAAATTGCTCTGAAAGCTTGTGAACCAAGGTCTCCCAACGTTCTTTTAATTGTATATCTCTAGACATCGTGAAAATTATTTTTTGAGAATTAGGAAAAGTATCCTAATAGCTATTATTTTGCAAAGATAGGTTATGAAATTCACTTCCTACTATAAAGCCTTTGTCATGAAAAAGGTTTAAACACATTTTTTAAATGGAATTTATTGACATTATAATTGGCGGATTTTTGCTCTATGGATTTTTGCGCGGAGTGTGGAACGGTCTTTTTGTAGAGCTCGCCTCATTTCTATCACTTCTGGTTGGGATTTGGGCAGCTCTAAAGTTTTCGAATACCTTGAATCTGATGCTTCAATCATTTGTTTCTTGGTCGCCAAAAACAATTATGGTTGTGTCTTTCGCGCTGACTTTCATTTTGGTATTTATCGCAATTGCAATGCTGGCAAAGGTCTTTACAACACTTTTTAATTTTGCTGGTTTGGGAATATTTAATAAAATTCTTGGTGGTGTTTTCGGAATTTTGAAGATGGTTTTAATCGTGGGCGTCAGCTTAGGAATTTTTGAAAAGGTAAATTTCGCTAATCATTTTGCCGAAAAGGAAACCCTTGAAAAATCACTATTCTATTTGCCTGTTCTAAATACTGCTACAAGTATCTATCCATCTTTGCAGGAATGGTTGCTGAAACAAGATTTTAGTCAAGAAAAAGCGGAAGATCAAAAGAAACTTCCGAACTAATGTTTAAAGTTTTCTAAGAGCAGTTTTAGGAAGCCATCCTTGTACACCATTTAGCAACAATACTTTATTCCAGCCATTGACATCTTCGATAATCAACACTTTTGCACCTTCGTGAATAGGGGTAATCTCTGGCGATGTTTCTTTTGGCTCGCTGTGCACAGAAATCACCGTTTCAAAAACAATTGCCGATTTATTTGAATCTCTATACTTTTTCTGAAATCCAGCCGAAAGTAGTGAAAGTGTCATCAGCACTAATATTACAGCCATTCCGCTGAAGAATAAACGTTTTGTGATAGTATAATTTGAGTAATAATATCCCGCGAAAGCTAGAAAAAATAGGAAAGCCATTCCCACTCCTATCCACGCCCAAGTGTTATAATGCAATATAGAAGTTGTGTCAAAAATAAGCTTGTCCATTCCTACTCGCGGCAACACATCAAACTCATCCACAGCAAGCTTCTGCGAAAAAGTTAGATTGTTCTCGATGCTAGAGCAAGTTGGATTTAACTGCTTTGCTTTTTCGAAATTATAAACTGATAATGCAACTTTGTTTAATTTATAATAACTGTTTCCCAAGTTAAAATAAACCTCATCAGATACTAGACCTTGTTTTAAAACCTGCTCATATTTGGCAGCAGCCTGCTCAAATTGTTCTTTCTGATAAAGATTATTGCCTTGCTGAAACAACTTTTGTGCATCCGCTTTAGACTGAGCAAAAAGTATCTGAGTGAATAAAATGGCTATATAAATAAATGATTTCATCTTATTTTATCTGTTTTTCAAGTTCAGAAATAATGCCAACCGCCTTATCGTAATCTTGCTGAATCGCCACATTTGATGAGGGCGCATAACGAGCAAAATCACAGTTTTCTATTAATGTGATTACTTGACGGGTTGTTTGTGCCGAAGCATTTCGAGACATTAAAATACTTTCGATCGTTTCTTTACTCATTTCAGAGGTTTCGATTTCTAATTTAGCTTTCAAGAAATTGTGTAATGCTTTCTCTAATGAAATATAGAATAATTCCTTGTTACCAAGATTTTCTTTGGCTTCAGAAAGGTATTTTTTGGCTAATTTATTTGACTTCTTAATCTTGTTTCCTTGAACGTCACCTGCACTTCTTTCACGTTGTCTCTTGAGAATAATTACAAATGGAATCGCTATAAAAGGTATTGCAAGCAGTAAATAGAAAAGAGTTGATTTAAAGAAATCTTCATGATCCACATCTTTTAAACTGCTTTTTAACTTGATATATTCGAACTGATTTTGAGCATTGACTTTGCTCTTTTCTGTTGGAGTGTTTTGAACAACTGCTGCAGTCGAAGCCGTTGGCCCATCCATCACATTGATTGCGATATCTCCCGAATTAATAGTTTTGTAGCTGTTTGAATTCAGATCGAAATAAGTAAACGCCATCGATTTGATGGTATAATTGCCTTTAAACTGCGGAACAATAGAATAAGAATCGGTCACTCTTCCGCTCATTCCGTTTAAGTTGGTATTTACTTTTTCGTCACGTATCGCATCGTATCTTTCCAATCCTGCAGGAACGACTGGTTTTGGCAAATCAAAAAGTTTGAGATTTCCTTTTCCGCTGACATTTACAGTTAAGTCTAAAGATTCTCCGTTATTTAAAGTGGTTTTTGATGGTGTGACTTTGAAATCAAATGTTCCAACTGCTCCACCAAAGTCTTCTGGCTTTCCGTTAGGCGGCAATGCTTTTACATTCAGCGTCTTCTTTCCAGCTGCTACACGCTTATGATCTTTTGTTGTAATTACTTGTCCAAATACAGTTCTTCTATTTGAAGGCAATTCAACATCAATATCCAACGAAAGTGGTTCGATATCCAGAACGCCGGTCTTTTGTGGATATAATACGGTTTTTCGAAGAATCACATAACGATATCGCTCATTATTATAGGTTCCTTCTTCTACTTTAAGTTGTGCGATATCGATATTCTGACTCCAAAAATCATTGTACTTTGGTTTATTAAGTTCACGCCAATTCGTTATTCCTATATTAAAACTAAAGTATAGTTTATAAACCACCGTAATCGGTTCGTTGATATACGGATTGGTTTTAGAAACTTCCGCAACTAAATGCAATGCGTCTCCAACCGAAACTTGAGTATCATTTGGATCTCGCGCCTCCTCTACCGCTGCAGTTACGCTTAGGCGAATAGGAGTTGTTTTGTAGATTTGATTGTCTATTTCTATCGACGCCTGTTGTATTGTCAAGTTTCCTCTCTGAGTGGGAAGCAAAAAATAAGAATAAGTTTTTCTGAAAGAACTCTTTCCATTTACCCACGATTGACTCACTTGCTGACTAGGGCCTGCAATAATTCTAAATCCATCAAATGAAGGTGGCGTAAAGTTATCTCCATCAGCATTCATAGTAAAATCGATGCGCACACGCTCATTTAACGCTAGTGATTGCTTGCTCACTTTTGCCTCAAACTGCACTTGTGCACTCAGTACATTTATTGATAATAAAAATAGTATGAGGTAATTTTTCATTTTCTATCCTTTTGTAGAACAAATCAAGTTACTACAAGTTTTTTATAATTTATGTGATCTAAATATAACTTTAACGGGGTTTTACCAGTCCTTTTCAACTTTTACTGGTTTGCCACGCTCCTTACCTTTGATCATTTTTTCCTGAACTTTCTTCTCTTCATTTCCTACTGCGTCCAGCATATTCTCAATTCGCTGCTTAGAAATTCCGCTTTTTGGTTTAGGCTCTCCTGTATCTTCTGGTTTTTCAGGTTTCTGCTTTTCGTCCTGATCTTTACCGTCTTTTTTATCTTGATCCTTTTTGTCCTGATCTTTTTTATCTTGGTCTTTTTTATCTTGATCTTGTTTATTCTTGTCTTCTTCTTTCTTCTTATCCTCTTTTTCCTTTTCCTTGTCTTCTTTCGGCGGAGGATTGTCTTTGAGCATTTTTTTCGCTAATGCAAAATTATACCTAGATTCTTCATCCGTAGGATCATTGATAAGTGCGTTTTTATAGGATTCTACTGCTGCTGTATAATTTTTTTCGATCATAAAAGCATTACCCAGATTGTGATAAGCTCTATGCTTATCAACTCTCGAAGTGGCATTTTTTACAGCGTTCAAATATGCATTTTTTGACTCGACATATTGTTTTTGTTTGTAAATTGAATTTCCCAGATTATAAGACGCAGACGACTTATCGGGAAATGCAGATGCAGAAACTCTATATCCAGCTTCAGCATCTTGATACTCCTTCTTCTCATATTCCTTATTTGCTTTCGGAAGTGCTTTGTCGCGCTCTTGAGCAAAAGAAAATAAGTTAAATAAAAGACCTATGATTACTAAAAAACTTCTCATCGCATTCTTTGTTTGTTGATTGTTAATCCTGTTTATCATTAAACAAATTCATTTTCTTTACCCATTTCGTTTTTCGCTGTAGCAAAAGTATATCTAATAATAAAAAGAAAAGCGCTAATCCTAAAAACCATTGAAACTGTGAGTTATAATCTGTAAACTGTTGGGTCTCGAACTCTTTTTTCTCAATATTGTCCAAAGCGTTCTTTACATAATCCACAACATTCCTGGTATTGCCACCATCGATGTACCCGCCATTAGTTCTGCTTGCAATCATTCGTAGATTATCAGCTTCAAGCTTCGTAATTACAACGTCATTATTATTATCTCTTTTAAAACTAATAGCATTACCACCAACTTTTATTGGAATCGGGCCACCTTTCGCTGTTCCCAAACCAACCGTAATAATTTTTAAGTTCTTTTTCTTCGCTTCTTTTAATGCGTCCTCAACATCAAGATCGTGATCTTCTCCATCCGAAAGTAAAACGATTAACTTGCTTCTGCTTTTATCATCGGCAAAAAATGAAGTTGATAACGATATCGCATCTGACAACGATGTCCCTTGAGAAGAGACGATATCAGTATTCATTCCTTGTAAGAACAATTTCGCAGCTCCATAATCTGTAGTAATAGGAAGTACTGGAAAAGCACTTGCAGCATACGCAACGATTCCAACTCTGTCCCCAGAAAGGTTGTTGATAATTTGCGAAATGATCTGTTTTGTTTTCTCTAATCTGCTTGGCGCGATATCTTCGGCAAGCATACTTTTGGAGACATCCACAGCAAAAACAATATCAATTCCTTCTCTATTTACCGTTTCGGTTTTCGTGCCAATCTTCGGATTTACCAAAGCAACCGAAAGTGCTAGAAACGCCAAGAGTATAATTACAAATTTTATCCAATCTTTAAATATAGATTTGTCTGGACTCAATCTTTTCAGCAATTCTAAATCACCAAATTCTCTCTGCTTTTTTCTCTTCCAATATTGATTGTATAGAAAAATCAGCAGCAAAATCGGAATGATTATGAGCAGGTAAAAGTATTTTTTTTCGTCTAATTCGTACATCTCTTAAATAAAGCTTCTAAAAATTGTTCGTCTTAATAGTATTTCTACCAGCAATAATGCGAATGCCGCTATTGCGAATGGTCTGAAAAGTTCTTTATAATTATAAAATTTAAGCTCTTCCACTTTTGAAGTTTC
>JBBSQV010000134.1:0-7085 GCA_038243675.1 Flavobacteriales bacterium | reverse complement strand
TTGGAACGACCACAGCTCACTAACAAGGCGACAATTGCTGTAAATGCAAAGAATTTCTTCATATAAATTTGGGTTATTATTGTATTGTAATTTTAAGGTCGTAAACCTATTTATTATTTATTTAAAAAACAAAAGATTGTACCTTTTTTATTTTTAAGGTTCTCAAAAGTAAAACATAAATCTTTCTTAAAAAAACTATTAATCGTTAAAACTACGAAAAATATCGACAAACCCCCATAAACATTGAGTTTTTTCAAGAATTTAAAATGTTAAATGTTTTTATACTCCAAAATTCTTACGCTGAGCCTTCAACCATCTCTCCGGAAGTTCTTGATTACAAGCACCTAAATACTCTTCGTAAGAACATGGTAATAACGTGTTAATTTT
Organism: Flavobacteriales bacterium; assembly: GCA_038243675.1. Classification (GTDB taxonomy): domain Bacteria; phylum Bacteroidota; class Bacteroidia; order Flavobacteriales; family Flavobacteriaceae; genus Flavobacterium. The sequence continues at coordinate 6,698 of JBBSQV010000134.1, read as the reverse complement.
TAATTTATTATTAAAATTAACATCATTTGGAATTTCAATCCACCAACGATCAGTTTTATTGCTCTTGTAAAAGATGAGTGTATCTACCTCTAAAGGCACAGTATATTTGGTGTAATTGGTTCTAGTGCCGAACGGATATTCCTTACTTCTGTAGTGAAATCCTTCAATAAAATACCAAACAATTTCGGCAATTAATATTGATTCTTTGTTAGAACTATTTTGGTTGAACAAACCAAACATACTCACTTTGTCACTAATACCTGCATACCTAGCAAGTGTGCAAATCTCTATTCCATCAAAACCATTGGGCATAAACGGTTTCTCATTGCCAGAAACTGCAGACTGAACACAGTTTAAATCTACAGAAACCAAATCAGCATCCCTGAAAATTGGTTCAGCCAATGTAATGTTATTACTTAACTCGCCCAATCTATAAGCTTCAAAGTACAACTTTTCGACAAGATCAATCTCTTCTTGCGAATTGAAATAAGTTTGATAACCAATATTAGAAAAATTAAATAAGTTATTAGGCTCGTCAATTATAATTTTTGACAAATAAGATGTGCTTGTCAGATTTTCCTCCTCATTTCCGAAATCAAATCTGCTATCAACCGTTACAAGATTTACCATCTGCTCCAATTTGTCATAAGAACGATACAGGGCGTAAGTCAAATCCTGTGAGCCACCAATTACTATGGGAGTTATTCCGAGCTTTAAGAGCTCCTGAAAAACCTTTTTTACTGCATAGTTTGTATCCGAAGAAGAATCGCCAGCGAGTATATCTCCTAAATCTACAATATTGAGTTCCCAATTGCCTGGAAAGAGTTTGTACAACTCCATCCTAACATTCAGCAAATCTGACTGCTGCTCGCTCCCTGAACCTCGATTGTCAAGGATTCCGACTATAGCAATTTTAACATCAGCCAAAACTGGAGTTTCATAATCAGTATGAAACGTGACCTTCTTGCCAAAATGCGGAGCGCTTAATTTTTCACAAAAGCGTATAATTGAAGAATCAACAGGCTTTAAAAATTCAAAAATCATACAATTATTTTTTAGGCTTTGTTACTTTTGTAGCTGCTTTCTTAACCGCCGGCTTTTTTGCAGCAGCAGTTTTTGTTGTAGTTGCTTTCTTCGCAGGAGCTTTTTTTGCAGGAGTTTTCGCTGCAATCATTTCTTGAGCTTTCTCAAGTGTTAATCCGGCAACGTCAAAATCTTTTGAAAGTTCTATTTTAATTTTTCCTTTTGTAAGATTAGAGCGACCCCATCTTGCCTTTTCGACAAGAATTCCTTCATCTTCCCAGTTGTGCAAAACTTTGTCAATATTCTTCTGGACTTTATCCTCAATCAATTCGATGATATCTTTTTGACTTAAATTATCAAAATCGTACTTCTTGCTGACATTAATGAAGATGCCATTCCATTTAAGGAAAGGACCAAATCTACCTACCCCTTTTTGAACAGGCTCTCCTTTGACTGTTGCAATAGGAGCATCTGCTTTTTCCTTTTCAGTAATCAATTCAATGGCGCGTTCTGCTGTACAATCGAGAGGATCTTCATCTTTTGGCAAAGAGATAAACACTTTTCCGTGACGCACATAAGGACCAAAGCGGCCATTATTTACTTCAACTTCTTCTCCTTTATATATACCCAAATCTTTTGGCAGTAAAAACAGCTTTAAAGCTTCCTCCAAAGTAATGTTTCCAATATTCTGATCATTAAGCAAACTAGCAAAAACTTTCTCTTCATCTTCTTGACTACCTATTTGAGCCATTGGTCCAAATTTGCCAAGTCTAACACTTATAGGCTTGCCTGATTTTGGATCTGTCCCCAAGATTCTCTCACCTGACTCTCTTTCGGCATTAGCCTCAACATCTTTTACATTTGGATGAAATTTATCATAGAAATCCTTCATCATAACTGCCCAGTCCACATTTCCTTCTGCAATTGCATCAAAATCTTGTTCTACCTTTGCGGTAAAATTATAATCAAGAATTGCCGCGAAGTTTTTGACAAGGAAATCTGTTACGATGGTACCGATATCTGTAGGAACTAATTTCCCTTTGTCCGATCCCGTATTTTCAGAAAGCAATTTTTCATCTATCTTACTATTTGCAAGAACGATCTGAGTATAGTTTCTCTTCTGTCCTTCCAACGTTCCTTTCTCAACATAGTTTCTGCTGATGATAGTCGAAATTGTTGGAGCATACGTAGATGGTCTACCGATCCCCAGTTCCTCCAGTTTCTTAACCAATGCAGCTTCAGAATATCTTGCAGCTGGTTTTGTATATCTTTCTGTAGCAGTAATGCTTTTGTTATCTAAGCTTTCTTTAACCTTTAGCGCTGGCAACAATCCTTCTTGTTCTTCTTCATCATCGTCATTTCCTTCAAGATATACTTTAAGGAAGCCTTCAAAAAGTAAAACTTCTCCTGATGCAGCAAAAATTTCCGAATGTTTGTCTGCTTTTATTTTCACATTCGTGCGTTCCAATTGCGCGTCACTCATTTGTGAAGCTAATGTACGTTTCCAAATCAAATCGTATAAACGAGCTTGATCTCTATCAATATTTACAGTATGCATAGACATATCTGTAGGCCTAATCGCCTCGTGCGCTTCTTGAGCTCCTTTACTTTTGGTTGTAAATTGACGTGGTTTAGAAAATTCCTTTCCGTATGACTTAATAATTTCTTGCTTTGCAGCCTCTGTTGCGTCAGCCGAAAGATTCACACTATCTGTTCTCATATAAGTAATAAGTCCAGCTTCGTATAATCTTTGCGCCAATTGCATAGTAATGCCAACAGGCAAATACAATTTTCTCGCAGCTTCTTGTTGTAAGGTTGAAGTTGTAAAAGGTGCCGCAGGAGATTTCTTCGCAGGCTTTGTTTCTAAGTCGGCTACTTCGAATGCTGCTCCAATATTTTTTTTCAAAAAAGCTTCTGCTTCTTCTTTGGTGCTAAAGTTTTTAGGAAGTTTCGCTTTTACAGACTTCCCTTCTTTTGTCCAAAACTCTGCAGAAACTGCATAAGTGGCAATTGCATTAAAGTTCTGAATTTCACGTTCTCGCTCTACAATCAGACGAACTGCGACAGATTGAACACGTCCAGCAGAAAGTCCACCTTTAATTTTCCTCCATAAAACTGGAGATAATTCATATCCAACAAGACGGTCCAATACTCTTCTCGCCTGCTGTGCATTTACTAAATCGTAATTGATTGATCTTGGATTATCAATAGCTTTTAAAATAGCGTTTTTGGTAATCTCGTGAAAAACGATTCGCTTAGTTTTTGCTTTATCCAATTTTAGCTCTTCAGCCAAATGCCAAGAAATAGCTTCTCCCTCGCGATCCTCATCACTTGCTAGCCAAACCATATCGGCTTTCTTGGCAAGACCTCGAAGTTTGGTAACCAACGCTTTTTTGTCTGGCGAAACTTCATATTTTGGTTTGAATCCATTTTCAACATCCACCCCTATTTCCTTGGACGGAAGATCGGCGATATGTCCGTAACTGGACTCAACCTGATAATCACTTCCAAGAAATTTTTCTATTGTTTTTGCTTTTGCAGGGGACTCAACGATCACTAAATTCTTTGCCATAATCAATTTGTTTGTGCCGCAAAAGTATGTGATTTTTTTAAATATCAAATTTTAAAAAGTTTTTATAGCAAAATCAGAGTAGATATGAAAGGCCATATAGCAAAATAACGACATTGAAAACCATTTTGAAAAACTAGCAGATGGTCCAGAATTATTTGGCTTCGATCGAAAAAAAAGTACCTTTATTAAAAAAGTTTATGGAAATACGTCAGAGTGAAACTACTGATATAGAAAAAATATTCTTCCTATATAATGAAGCTACAAAATTGCAACAGAAAATGCAGAAAACAACTTGGGCAGGATTTGAAGAAATAGCAATTATTGAAGAAATAAATGCTGGACGACACTTTAGTCTTTGGGACGAAGGAGTTTTGAGCGGCACATTTGTAGTCACTTTTGAAGATGCAATAATTTGGCATCACGATCCAGATAAAAAAGCAATTTATCTTCACCGCATTGCTACGCATCCAGACTTCCACGGTCGAAATTATACTGGCAAGATTGTCGAGTGGACAAAGAATTATGCACAGAAGAAAGAAATTCCGTTACTCAGAATGGACACAACAAGTGGAAATGACAACTTGAACAATTATTATATCAGATGTGGGTTTGATTTCGTTGGCGTCAACGCTATCAATTGGACTGAAGATCTTCCGCTTCATTACAAAAATGCCAGCTTTAGCTTGTTCGAAATGAAGGTTGAATCAAATTAACTTCTTTTTGAACACGATATTTATTGAGCGAAAGCGAAAAAATTAAGAATTACGCTTTCGCGGAAAGAAGAACGGCTATCGTATATTTTGAAATCAATTTTGATTCAGACGATTAATGTTCTTTGAAACACATTATAAATTTAGCGAAAGCGAAAAAATAAATATTGTTAAACCACGTCTGCCATCTTGTCACTCTCGCAGTTTTAATCGTATCTTTGACCCCTATAAAAAATGCAGTTTTTTTTCTGAAACAAAAATGGGAAACACAATAATTGAAAGCGAACAAGGACAGAATCTAGTTCTTGATAGCAAACCAACAAATACAAAGAAACTTTTTATTGAGAGTTATGGTTGCGCAATGAACTTTGCAGACAGCGAAGTTGTGGCGTCCATCCTACTCAATGACGGATATAATACCACTCAAATACTTGAAGAAGCAGATCTAGTTTTGATCAATACCTGCTCTATTCGCGACAAGGCAGAACAAACTGTTCGCAAGCGATTAGAAAAATACAACGCTGTAAAGCGCGATATTAATCCTAATATGAAGGTGGGAGTTTTGGGTTGTATGGCAGAAAGATTGAAAAGTAAATTTCTTGAAGAAGAGAAAATCATCGATCTTGTCGTAGGCCCTGATGCTTACAAAGATTTGCCAAATTTACTTGCAGAAGTTGAAGATGGAAATGATGCGATAAATGTTTTATTATCGAAAGACGAGACCTACGGCGATATTTCGCCAGTAAGATTGAATACCAACGGAGTTTCGGCATTTGTGTCGATTATAAGAGGTTGCGATAATATGTGCACTTTCTGCGTAGTTCCTTTTACAAGAGGACGCGAAAGAAGTCGTGATTCACAAAGCATTTTGATGGAAATCGAAGATTTGTGGAGAAAGGGTTTCAAAGAAATTACACTTCTTGGTCAGAACGTTGATAGCTATTTATGGTATGGCGGCGGCTTGAAGAAGGATTTTGTGAATGCTAGCGAAATTGCAAAGAGCACCGCAATAAATTTCGATCAATTACTCGAAATGGTTGCTGTTCAATATCCTGGAATGAGAGTTCGTTTTTCGACCTCTAATCCACAGGATATGCACGAAAGTGTGCTTCACATAATTGCAAAATATCCAAATATTTGCAAGCATATTCACTTGCCTGTTCAATCCGGAAGTAACACTATTCTTGCCGCGATGAACAGGCTTCACACTCGTGAAGAATATATGACGCTTATTGACAAAATAAAAACCATTATCCCCGAAGCGACAATTACACAAGATATGATTGCTGGTTTTCCTGGCGAGACTGTTCATGACCACGAAGACACATTAAGTCTGATGGAATATGTACAGTATAGTTTTGGGTATATGTACTCCTACTCTGAACGTCCAGGAACATTGGCGGGAAGAAAACTAGTTGATGATGTTTCTGAAGATGAAAAATTGAGAAGATTGCAAGAAATTGTAACGCTTCAACGTAAACATAGCGCGATGCGAACTCAGGAATTTGTTGGTAAAACACTTTCTGTGCTAGTAGAGAAAAACTCAAAGAAATCAACCGATGACTTTGCAGGAAGAATTTCACAAAATCTAACGGTGGTTTTTCCGAAAGAAGATTATAAAGTAGGAGATTTTGTAAATGTTCATATCACAGATTGTACGAGCGGAACATTAATAGGGACAGCGGTAAGTTTGGCTTCGATATAAATTACTTCAGAAATTAGCAAAGCCAATTTTAGAAACACAAGCATTTTAGACTAAATGGATAATATACAATCTATAAAACAGCGTTTTGAAATCATCGGAAACGATCCAAAACTAAACAGAGCAATTGAAAAGGCAATTCAGGTTGCTCCTACCGATATTTCGGTGCTTGTTGCTGGAGAAAGTGGTGTGGGTAAGGAAAATATTCCAAAGATAATTCACTCTTTATCTCACAGAAAGCACGGCAAATATATTGCTGTAAACTGCGGTGCGATTCCAGAAGGGACTATTGATAGTGAACTTTTTGGACACGAAAAAGGATCTTTTACGGGTGCAACTTCTGAAAGACAAGGATATTTTGAAGTCGCAGATGGCGGAACAATTTTTCTTGATGAAGTGGGCGAATTGCCTCTTACTACACAAGTACGACTTTTGCGTGTTTTGGAAAATGGTGAGTTTATAAAAGTTGGATCTTCGCAAGTACAAAAAACAAATGTTCGAATTGTTGCTGCAACAAACGTGAATATGTTTAGCGCAATCGAAAAAGGAAAATTTAGAGAAGACCTTTATTATAGACTAAGCACAGTCGATATAACTTTGCCACCACTACGAGATAGAGCGGGTGACATTCACTTGCTTTTCAGAAAATTTGCTTCGGATTTTGCTTATAAATATAAAATGCCTGCGATAA
>JBBSQV010000133.1:0-7129 GCA_038243675.1 Flavobacteriales bacterium | reverse complement strand
TTCTGCAACCATACTCATTTCGGTCATTGCCGAATTTACAGTATAGCCTTTACCAATCATATTTCCGAAAGTTCTATTTCTAGAAAACAGCGAATATCCAGTTACCAAAAGATCTCCTAAGTAAGCCGAGTCATTAATATCACGTTTTACTTTGTGAACTTTCTTGATAAATTTCTTCATTTCTCGAATTGCATTACTCATCAAGACAGCCTGAAAATTATCGCCATATCCAAGACCGTGCGCCATTCCTGCCGCAACAGCATATATGTTTTTAAGAACTGCCGCATATTCTGTCCCAACGATATCATCGGTAATTTTTACTTTGATATAATTGCTGCTCAAGAAAGCTGACATTACTGCTGCTTTTCCAGGATCGCTACAAGCAATCGTCAAATAGGATAGACGCTCGAGAGCAACCTCTTCAGCGTGACACGGGCCAGTAATGACACCAATATTCCCATAAGGAATTCCGTATTTTTCGTGAAAATGCTCGCCAACAATTAGGCTTGTTTCAGGAACAATTCCTTTAATCGCCGAAAATATTATTTTGTCTTTGAGAGGTTCACTAAGAAGTTCAAGTTCTTTGCCTAAGAAAGCCGATGGAATAACAAATACGATGTAATCGGCATATCGCACCGCTTCGTTAATATCTGAGGTAAGTATTAATTTATCGATATTAAATTCGACCGAACTTAAATAATTAGGATTGTGGTGGTGCTCTTTCAAATGAGCTATTGCTTTATCGTTGCGCATATACCAACAAACTTCTGATAAGTTTGCACATAGCATCTTTGCTATTGCCGTGGCCCAACTACCACCTCCGATTACTGCAAATTTTGGATTCTCTGTCATTAGATCGTTTTGAAAGTCCAAAAATACGAAAGGTTTTAGTACATCTGCAATTCGTGTGGGTTATTTGTGGGTGTTTTGGTGGAAAAGATATCTAATAAAGAATGTTTAATGAGCAAATAGACTTATGATTACTTGTCCAGTTTAGTATTATTAATTCGTATTCGGAGTAGGTAAAGCTACTTTTATTCAGCTTTAAGTATCGATTGCAACAAAGTCGCGGATTTTAACAATCCATTTCTTCTCAAATTATTTAAAACATCATCTGCATTTAAGTTTGGTTTTCTTCTATTTAAAACCATTTTAGTGAAAGCTTCCACAGTATTGATGGAATCCATTTTTATTAAATCATAAATAAAATCATCCGCTGATTTTGCAACTATTCCAAAAGTAGCTAAGTATTCTTTTGGAAAATCTTTTAAGTTATTTGTTACAATCACATTTGCCTTGACTTTAATTGCTGCGGCAAGAACGTGTCTATCTTTGTCATCTGGTAGAATTAGACCTGATATTAAGAAATTATATTTAGTAACTAAAGCATAAGGAAAGGCAAGATTAGCAATATTTGATCTTCTCTTCGACTCTTCTTTTGGTATTCCCTTTCTTTCCATTACATCTTCCCATTCAAAAAGAATATGCTTTGTCCATTTAGGTTCAAATAAGTCAAAATGAGCAAACCAAAAGAGCAAATCTCTAATTTCGATTGGGTAAATTACATTTGTGTCTAAGACCGCAACAAGTCTCAAATTAGGATTCATACAAATTTAAATCTTCGTCTGACTTCATCATATCTATCAGTAACTGTTCTTGCTTCAATTTTCTGTCATTCTTGTAGCCAACTATGTCTTGGAAACTAACTCTTCTGTGTTTTCCAATCATTGTAAAAGGGATAGTTCCTTTCTCCAAAAGCTTAACAAAATGAGGTCTAGAACAACCCAAGAATTCGGCAGCCTCTTGTGTAGTCATTTCTTTGGTGTTTGGTACTAATGACATTGTTTGACCTTGACTTGTCGCCTTTAAAATTGTCGCTAAAAGTTTAAGGGCATTTAAAGGAATTTTTATTTTTTCAGAACTTTCTTCAATTTTAATTTCTGGATTGTCTAAATGCAAGTCTATTAATGTTGCAGCAAGTGCATTGTAAGATTTCATTGCTACATCTTGCTCTTTTTTAGAAGGTTTTTTTAAGTTGGTAAGATGCTCCATATCAATCGGATAATTGTTATACGTAAATATAATCGAAATAAACGAAACGAGATATTGAGGCTATGTTAATTTTACAACATTATCAATCAAGCTTTTTTATCTCGCTATTGCAATCTTTTGAATACAGATACTGAACTTATCCCAAGTCGATAGCGCGGATTTGTAATCCGTGCCCGCAGAGTAGATCAGATAGCCAGAAATTTAATTTTAGTATTTCTGCAATGACCAAATTATTTGTTTTTTAGCCATTCTTCTGTTGCTTCGTTTACTTGATCATTTGTAAAAAAGCGACCATCTTTTACTTGTTGACGAGCCTCGGCGATGGGATTTTTTTGATCTTCATTGAGCTTATAAAGATCGGTGTTATTGTCACTGTCGAGGAAATTATACTTTTCTTCTAATAAGTTTTTATTATCTAAAAGATTAATCTCTTCAATCGACTTTTCTTTAATTGCAGTTTTTCTCTTTATATACTTACTTAAAGGTATAATCACGAAATTTTGCTTGTGAATTATTGTTGCTTGAGAATTAATCCGAGTTTGGAATTTTTATCAAAATTTGGTAAATTTGAGTAAATTAATTGTTATGAAAGACATATCAATATCATTAGGACCTCACTTTAATGAATTTGTAATCTCACAAGTTTCTGACGGAAAATATGGTAATATATCTGAAGTAGTACTTGCTGGTCTTCGTCTTTTGGAAAATGAGGAAAGCAAAGTTATTGCATTGCATGACGCAATTGAAGCAGGAATAAGTAGTAGCCTGGTTGAAGATTTTGACTTTGACGATAATTTGCAAGTTTAAAATCGGAAAAGAAATTAAAGATTGGCTAAAATTACATTTACGCAGGAAACTGGCAATCTAAATAAGATTTATTTGATAAAAAATTGATTGAGAAAAAAACTTGAAAATCTTTCAACAAATTTTCAAATTTCAATTTTAACACCACATTAACATCTCGCTTATAATTTTTAAAAATTACTCACGTTGTAAATCTAACGTTCAGATTATTATTTGGATAAGATGAAAGAGTTAGTAAATTTTGTTTTGGTGTTATGAAGAAAGGCGTTCCCGATTTAATTCAGGAACGCCTTTTCTGATTTTATATAAATATCAAATTTACTTAGTAGCTCAACTCAAGAATCTCTTTTACTTGATCAACTCCAATATTTTTTGCTTCTCCAAGCCCCGTCCATCCGCGTTCAGTAAAACGATCGGCTACAAACTTCGCAGTATCTTCATAATTATCTGTGTTCTCAGACAATTTAGTTTTCATTCCCATTTTTTGAAAAAACTCTTCAGTTTTTGCAATAGCTTCGCGAGCTACAGTTTCGTCAGATCCTTGAAGATCAAAAACTCTACGTCCGTATTGAGCTAATTTATCTTTCTTCGTTTCAAACATTACTGTGTAAAGATTTGGAGCGACAATCGCCAATGTTCTCGCGTGGTCAATATTGTACAAGGCAGTAAGTTCGTGACCTATCATATGTGTAGACCAATCTACAGGAACACCTTTATTTAAAAGTCCATTAAGCGCCATTGTACAACTCCACATAAAGTTTGATGCCAATGTATAATCAGACGGATTTTCCACTACTGAGGGGCCTATTTCGATTAAAGTTTGCAAAACACCCTCTGCAATTCTATCTTGAAGCAACGCATCGTGTTTTGTAGTCATATATTGTTCCAGCACGTGCATATACGCATCTACAACACCATTTTCTAATTGTCTTTTAGGTAACGAAATAATTACTTCTGGATCGCAAATAGAAAATTGTGGAAATAACTCTGGACTTCCAAAAGATAATTTTTCTTGGGTTGCCAAAATTGTTACAACTCCGCCCGAATTCATTTCACTTCCCGTAGCTGGCAAAGTCAAAACAGTTCCAAACGGAATAGTGTCTTTTCCAACAACAGCAGTTCTATGCAAAATATCTGATGGCTCAGTTTCGCAGTTTACTGCTGCAGAGATAAATTTTGTTCCATCAATTACAGACCCACCACCAACGGCAAGAATAAAACCGATTTTCTGCTCGCGGCAAACTACCACCGCTTTCATCAGCGTTTCGTACTTTGGATTTGGCTCAATACCAGAGAATTCTACGATTTCGTAACCTTTTAAAGCAGTCATTACTTGATCGTAAATTCCGTTTTTCTTGATACTTCCACCACCGTAAGTAAGTAGTACTTTAGTATTAGCAGGAATTAATTCAGGAAGTTTTTCAATTTGACCTTTTCCAAAAAGGTAATTTGTAGGATTGTATAATTGGAAATTCAGCATCGTATATTTTTTAAAATTCGTGACCGTAAAGGTAGAAAAACCTCGGCCGAACTTTAATAAACTAATGTTAATAAATTGCGCGCAATCTATTTTTTATAAAGCAGATTATGAGAGATATAGCTCCAAACTTTTTCAGGAAGTAATGGCTGAACATTTTTGCCTTCCTTAATATTCTGTCTGATAAAGGTCGAAGAAATTTCGACAATTGGCGCATCAACAAAATTTACTTGAGAGAAATTTGCCGTCACTTCTTCAGAATGTGGAATGCGCGGATACACGTAAATTGGATAATTCTCAATCAGCACTTCGAAGTTTTTCCATTTGTGAAGTGAAATCAAATTGTCTTCGCCCATAATCAGCGAAAATTCGTGCTGTGGAAATTTCTCTTCTAAGTGAACCAAAGTATTAACAGTATAATTAGGTTGAGAAAGTTTAAACTCAATATCCGAAGGTTGAATATTTGGATAATCTTCGGTTGCCAGAAAAACCATCTCATACCGCTGATAATCATCAAGAAGTGTAGACTTTTTTTTGAAGGGGCTGTGTGGCGTCACCACCATCCAAACCTGATCAAGCGAAGTATGCTCAACCAAGTGATTTGCAATGATCAAATGTCCAGCGTGAATGGGATTAAATGTTCCAAAATACAAACCAATCTTCATTCTAAATAATTTTATAAAGTATAAAAAAAAGGAATTTATCGGACTAACCGATAAATTCCTTTACTAATAAGTAGGCGTCTTGTTTTGCTACTTCCAAATCATAATTCTTGATAATCATATCAAATTGCGGAGCAGTAGCAAGTTCTACAGATGCTTTTGCAATTCGCATATTTATTTTATCATCAGATTCAGTAGAGCGTTTTTTCAATCGTATTTTGAGCTCATCAATACTTGGTGGCTTCACGAAAACGGCAAGTGTTTCGGTAGGATATCTACGTTTTATACGCAATCCACCCGCAACGTCAATATCAAAAATAACGTTTTTACCTTTTGCCCAAATACGTTCAATCTCACTTTTCAAAGTGCCATAAAAGTTATCGCGATATACTTCTTCCCATTCTAGGAAATCGCTGTTTTTTATGTGCTGCTTAAATTCCTCAAGCGAAATAAAATAGTAATCTTTTCCGTGCTCTTCATCTCCTCGCGCATCTCTCGAAGTCGCCGAAATAGAAAATTCCAGATTTAATTCTTCTATACTTAAAAGATGTTTAACGATTGTGGTTTTTCCAGATCCCGAAGGTGCCGAAAAAACTAGTAATTTGCCTTGTTCCATAAAAATATCTTAGAGTACATTCAGTATTTGTTCCTTAATTTTCTCAAGCTCATCCTTCATCTGAACCACCATTTTTTGCATTTCAGAATGATTTGCTTTCGAGCCCATCGTATTTATTTCACGTCCCATTTCCTGAACAATAAATCCTAATTTACGACCATTACTTCCTTCGCCTTGCATCGTTTCTAGAAAATAATTCAAGTGATTGTCGAGTCGCACGCGCTCTTCGGTAATATCATATTTTTCCAAATAGTAGATCAATTCCTGCTCGTATCTATTTTCGTCTACAGTTGCTTTTAAGTCTTCAATTGCAGTTCTCAATCTGGTTTTTACAGTTTCAATTCTCTCAGAATCCAATGCTACCGCAGAGTTCATAAGAGATCTGATATTTTCTATGCGCATTACAAACTCTTTTTCAAGAGATGCACCTTCGGCAAGTCTGAATTCTTTGATATTGGCCAAAGCTTCATTTATCTGCTGCTGAATTTCTTGCCAATCGTTTTCGTCAATTTCCTCGCGCTCCGTTTTTAGTGCGTCTGGCATTCTGATTGCCATTTTCATCAATTCAGTATGATCGCTAGAAGGATTAATCGCTTCCAATTGATCCATATACGCTCGGATAATTGGTGCATTCACTTTTGTAGAAGTCACTTCCGAAGTACTTTCGATAAAAACCGAAAAATCTACTTTCCCACGCTCAAGAATGTGGGCAGCTTGATTGCGAAGTCCCAATTCCATTTCTCTATAAACAGAAGGAAGACGCATATTTAGATCGAAACCTTTGCTGTTAAGCGATTTAATTTCGACAGTTATTTTTTTTGTAGGTAGTTGCACGGATGCTTTCCCAAAACCGGTCATTGATTGTATCATATAAAATTATCAAGCGCCAAAGGTAGTTAAAAATGTGTTTATGCCTTATTATTTACCGCTTTATCAGAATTGAATTCTTACAAATTATTCAAAGCAGCAGTCGCCTCAATGATGTTTTTTTGGCTGTTGCCGATATAAATTTTGTCCGAAATTATAAATACCGGTCTCTTCAGAAAAGTGTAATGTTCCAACAAATATTTTTTAAAATCAGCTTCCGTCAAATTTCTATCTTTCAATCCCATCGATTTATAAAGCATTGCTTTTTTGCTGAAAAGTTCTTCATAACTGCCCGCCAAATCTTTCATTTTGTCAATTTCAACTTCGGTAAGTGGATCTTGTTTGATGTCGTGAAACTTCAATTTTTCCGTTGATGGCAGCGCTTTGATTATTTTTCGGCAAGTATCACACGACGCGAGATAGTATATTGTGTCCATAGGATATTAGATTTTCACAAAGAAACGAAATTTCGAATTGTAAGCAATAGATCTTTAGCGAACGCGATAATCCTATTAATAACGATACTATTTTTTGGGCGAGACCTGCGACAGAACTTTTTCGGTAAACTAGAAATTTTCTTTAGGCGCCGGTCAGGCTCATATCTTTGTTTTAATATAAATGATAGTATTATTATCTTTAGAAAATCAATGA
>JBBSQV010000132.1:0-7185 GCA_038243675.1 Flavobacteriales bacterium | reverse complement strand
TGCAGAACCACCAATTTTTCCAATACCTAATCCTGCACCAATTGCAGCTAATCCAGCACCGATTCCAGCTAAAATCATAATAGTAAATTTATATAGTTAATAATAATAAAACTCTAATTAATGGTGGTCATGTTCGGCAACTGCCTGACCAATAAACAATGCAGATAACAATGTAAATACATACGCTTGTAATGCTGCAACTAATAATTCTAGTACACTCATAAACAGAACAAATATTCCTGTTACTGGAGCAACCATTACTGATTCAAAAATAAAGATCAGCGAGAATAAACTTAAAATGATAATGTGACCTGCCGTGATGTTTGCAAACAAACGTATCATCAACGCAAAAGGTTTTGTAAACATTCCGATAATTTCAATCGGCACCATAATAGGATATAATGCTTTTGGTACTGGTGGCATCAAGATGTGCTTCCAGAAATCTTTGTTTGCACTGAAAAGTGTAACAAGGAAAGTGATAAAAGACAAAATGAATGTAAAGTAAATATTTCCTGTAAGGTTTGAGCTAAATGGGAAGAAAGGAATTAATCCAATCATATTATTAATCCAAACAAAGAAAAAGATTGTTAGTAGATATGGCATATACTTCATATATTTTTTCTCACCGATATTTGGAATAGCGATATCGTCACGTACAAATAATACTAATGGTTCGAAGAAACCTGCAATCCCTTTTGGAGCTAATTGATTTTTCTTATACGATCTTCCGACAGCAGAGAAAATTAGAAACAAAATTAACGCTGACATCATTAGAGAGAAAACGTTTTTGGTAATGGAGAAATCTAAAGGACGTGCGTCAAAAAGAAATGCTCCATCAATCTGATCTTCTTTTTCTAATTGATCATATGTGTTTTTATAAAAAATCACTTCATTGTTACGAACAAATTCTTGACCACCTTTTGAAACTACATATTCTCCTGAATTATCGTGGTGAAAAGCTTCTGAAGAGAAAGTAACAAGTCCATTATCTGTCCAAAGAATTACTGGAAGGTGAAAAGTTATTGGGTTACCATTCCAATCAAAAATATGGAACTCGTGCGAATCTCCGATATGTCCATTGATTAGATCTGTTGGATTAAATTTCGTTTCTACTTTTTCAAGTGGATTTGTAGCTCCCTGCTCAATCTTCTGAGTTTCAGTTTGAACTGTCACACTATCAATTGAATTGCTAGCAAAACCAACAAGAGGAAAACACGCTAAAAATGCTAAAAAAACTAACTGTAAAGGCTTAATTGAAAATACCATTATTAATTTGTGTATCGAATTTAAGTTTCTAAAATTTTTGCAAAGGTACATTTATATTTCGGAGTGTAAAATATTAAAATCTAAAATTTATTTAATCTTCGAAAATAGCTAATTTATTGATATTCGTAGTATTACTTGCTGTTTATGATTTTTATCGCAAAGATAGTTTCAAAAAATAAGAATATGAAGTATGGAATGAAAAATGCTGCAATGTCCGGTACTGGGTCTGCAACCTTGGCTTTGATCAAAGGAATTAGGAAAACTACCGCTCCCATCATTTGCAAAAAGGTCGCGCCCATAAATGCAAAACCCGCCTGATCCTTGAAGGCAGAATGTACTCCTACGATTGCGGCGAAGACTATAAGTACGCTTAATGCATGAAAAAGGTAGATTGCCCACAAAGAGTAAAAGAAAGTTGTATCAGCGAAGAATTGGGTTGTAATAAAATACTGTGCAGTAAATAAAATTGCCACAAAAGGCAGAAAATATTTAAGAAAATCGAAGAACTTGGACATTATTAATTATTTAGGTTTTTTACCTGTCTAATCACATTGTATAGTGCAATAAAGACTGAGAAAAGAGATAGACAGATTGTAAAAATAGAATTTGTCATTCCATAACGCTCGTCAAGACGAACTCCGACATAAGTGAAGATAAATATGATGAGACCCATCTGAAAAGGAATATTCATCAATGCGATCCACTTCGCGCTATCTTTTTTCTTGGGTAAGTTGGGGTCTTGCTTCATGAGCTGGCAGATTTTTGATAATATTTGTCATTGTACAAGATGCTGTAAATTCGGCGCCAGGTTCAACAGCAAGCTTAGATGTCGTTACTTCGCCGTTAATTTTTGCTTTGGATTTTACCGTAAGAAGTTCGGCAACTTTTATTTTACCTTCAAACTTGCCTTCGATATCTGCATTCTTGCAAATGAGTTCACCGATAATAACTCCTGCAGGCCCGATTACAATTTTGGCATTCGATTCGAAATTTCCAATTAGCTCTCCGTCCATTCTGAAGTCGGTTTGCGAGACGATGTTTCCTCTGATAACAGTGCCTTCTACAATTCTGTTGGTTTTACCTAAGACATCCGATGATACTTTAAGGCTTTTCTCAAACATACTCATCTTTTATTGCTTTTCTCATCCTTATCAGGACTTTGTATTTGGGGTGCGCTACCAGGAGTAGCTGGTTTGTTAGGTTTTTTTGCATCTGTCGGTGCTTTAACTCCAACGGTTCCCGGAGGAAGAGTGGATCTTGGCGCGGCAGGTGCGGGAATATCTGCTGTAGGCTCTACAGGTAAAACTTTTAAATCTGTGCTAAGAAAATCAGGTAAATCTTTTTTCATTTGCAGCACTTGGTAGTTATGCGCAGAAATTATAATCGGTTTTTCTGTTACTTTATATTCTTTAAATTCGGTCAAAACACTCGACATACCTTCTGCGGCAGCAAAAGATTTAAAACCGTGAATCACAACAAAGTTGTCATTTTCTGTAAACATATCAAAAGAACCTTTGATATTGCTGATTGGTCGATCTTTTAAGAATTTTCCAATTTTTCCCTGAAGTTTTTTCGTGTTTGTATCTGTAGAATCTTTTACTGCATACAATATTTTCCAGCTATTATCAGGATTTGCATTGTATGCCATTTTTTCCAACTTAAGATAGTCGCCACGCAAAATTGTTTCTGCTTGTTTCCCTTCATCAGAATTGGGATAGGTAAGCGCAACAAAATTAAGTGCAGGTTTGTAAGCAGTTAGACCTTTAATTTTACCAATGGTGTGTGCTTTTAATAATTCAAATTTCGGTATAATGTCCTCGCCTGTAAACTGATCAATTGCAACATCTACATCTTCAAAAACTTGTTTGTACTGTCCCTTCTCATATTTTGAATACAACTTATTATAAGCTGCATCAGGCGACATCGCTGCAATATCTTCAGGATTTACATTCGAAAGAATTTTTGCATAACGAGATTCTGGATATTCACTCATAATGCGCTGCTTCATCGCAGACATTTTTGGCGATCCTGTAATTTCGTAAATTTTATATAAATAATACATTGATGGCAAGACCAAGCGTTCTTCGGGATTCATTTCCAAAAGTTTCTCTAGCTTATCCGTGGCCAATTTATATTCTTTAAATTTGTCTTTATAAATTACACCAAGATTGTAGTAAGCGAAATTTCTATCTTTTACTAAAGTTGCAATTTCTTCTAAATCTGTCGGAATTTGAGTTGTATAGTAAGGGACCGTATACTTAGGATCTACAAAATCCTTATCAATTTTCTTCCCTTCTTCATCAAGCATATCAGAATCGGCAATTGCATCATCACTCATGTTCGTTGATCTTGTCGAAGAAAATTTCCAGTTCTCGGCATATTTTCTGTTTCCCCATAACTTTCTAAACTCATTTTTACCATAAGCTACTGTTGTAGGATTGTAAAAATAGAAAGCTGTAACTGGAGTAGATTTAGGTGGTGTTATACTGCTATTAGAATCCAGCCCTGATACGGCTTCCATTGCAGATTCTTTCGATCTCATTCTAGCAGATCTCAATCCAGCTTCTGAAGTTGCAGAAACAGCATCGTCAGAATTCATAGAAGCTGGTCCTTGCTGAGCCATCTTCTCTTCCTGTTTCTTTTTTAGATCATCTGCAATCTTCAATTTAGATATATAATCTTCAAAATATGCGGTACGATCTCCCTCATTCATCGCTACTAACGAAAGTATACTGTCGTTTACTGTAGCTATATCTTCATACTTTATAACATCAACTAGATTGTCTTTCTTCTTTTGTATTGCATTATACTCACGTGTGCGAGGATTAAGTTGCACGAGAGTGCTATCATAATAATTGAAAGCTTTGCTGTACTTGGCATCATCAAAATAGATATCTGCCATATTCCGGTAGTTTGATGCGACAAGATATTTATCGGCAGTACGTTTCTTTAAAGACGCATTATAATATTTTGTAGAGTTTTCTGGAAGTTTATTTTTCTCATAAAATAAGGCTACTTGGTGATTAAGCACATCTAAAAATGGTCTGTTTTCACGATCTTCAAGAAGTTTTGTGTACTTTTTCATAAAGGCTATTGTGTCCCCTTTTGAGGCATCAAACTGTGCTGCTTGTCTTGCATGCGCCTGAATTATGTAGCGTCTTGGAGAAGATCGCTTCATATCTATTACAGTCTGAAATGCAGCATAAGCACTATCTTGATAACCTAACTGCTCATATAACTGTCCAAGAATAAAGTTATAACGCGCTTTTTCTTCTTTCTCTTTGGTGAATTCTTGTGCTAACTTGATATGTGCGACTGCAGTATCTTTTATTTCTAAATTTAGGTAGGCTTGCGCCAAAATAGCGTTCGCATCAGCAACTATCTGATCTTTGAACTTAATATCCTTTAGCAGTCGTTTTAAGTTTACAATTGCCAACTCTTCATTTTCTAATCTGATGTTGGTTTTTTCTCTCCAAACTTTCGCTTCGTAGATTTTATCGCTATTTGGATATTTGTACAAGATATAATTGAAGGCTTCAAGCGCAGGAATAAAGCGCTGATCGTAATATCGAGCTTTCCCAAGCATTAAGTGCGCTTCGTCTATCTGCGGATTTTTCTCCGTCCCACCGATATTCATCGAGTGCTTCTGTATTGCCTTGATAGCTTTGGTTTCTGATCGTTCGAAGTTTGGATTTCGAGTCTGTCCAGGCATCAGCGTTTCTGACGTAATTTGCATACGCTCTATAGGAAGCGTCTCCCAAAAGTCATCGTTGTAATTGGTTTTCAAGTCGTTAATTCCCGCTTGCAATGCCAATTCGCCATTGTACAAAATATTAAATTCTGTACTAACAGCATGAGAATTTCTGGAAAGGAATGAGTCTTTTTTGACTGAACAAGCAATCATAAAAACTGACAATCCAGTAAATATGCCAATCTTATATATCGTGGTTTTCAATGTAGAAACGTTTTATTCTTAAACTTTTAAAAGCTAATTTTAGTATAATGAGTCGTAAAAATACGTTTCTTTTTGTTACGCCGAAAAAAATGTATCATTATTTAAAACTGTATACCCACAACGCTTCGCCGACAATGCATCTTTTACCAAAAATCTGAGTGTAAATATTTGATTTTGTACTAGACTGCAAAAAATGTTTCAAGTTCTTTTAAAGTTTCGTTCGTTGTAGGCGTATCTTTTACAATCTTACCTTTTTCTAAAACAACTATTCTATTACAAACCTCAACAGTATGCTGTAAATCATGGCTAGAAACTAATAATGTTCTGTTGGTATCGGTAGCAATTTCTCTCAAAATTCTTTTAAGTCTGCTCACCGTTGTAGGATCAAGATTTGCAAAAGGCTCATCTAGAATAATCACTTCAGGGTTGCCAATTAAGGCTGCGATAATTCCAACTTTCTTCTGATTTCCCTTTGATAAGTCGCGAAGGTATTTTCGTTTATTTAGAATTTCATCATTAAAGAAATCTGCAAATGGCTCAAGGAATTCATCTATTTGCAATTTGCTCTGAGCTCGCAAATCTCCAATAAAATAAAAATATTCTTCGGCGGTAAGATATCCTATTAAGAAACTCTCGTCAATAAAAGCTGCGGTAAAAGGTTTCCAGGCTTCGCTATTATTAACTTCAATTCCATTATTTGTGAGTTGCCCAGTAGTGGGTGCAATTAAATCCAACAGCAAACTAAAGAAAGTTGTCTTTCCTGCTCCGTTATTTCCAGCAAGTCCAATACTTTCTCCGGTATTCACAATTAGATTTTCGATATTTAAAACGGTAACGCCGTTATAGGTCTTTGATAAATTTTTTGCTTCGATCATAACTAATTGTTTTGTTTGTAAGCTTGAATAGTTTTGTACTTTTCTTTTTTGTAAACTTTTTCTATTTGCGCAAATACAGCATTTCGAAATAGGAATCCTAAAACTCCTGCTGCTGCTACAAAAATTAATCCCGCAGCAGAACTAATAAAATAATCTCCAACAAAATATAATGCAAGTGGTAAAAGAAGTTTTGGAAACGTCAATAACAACGACTGCGCATTAAAAGCCTTTTTATCTCCAAACATTCCTTTGCTTGTCTGCAAATCTATAGGTGTTTTAATATAAGCGCCAGTCAATAATACCAAATGTGAGTTTACTCCAATATTATATATTCCCCCCACAAGAATCGCGAGATACACTTCCCAACCCCACATCAGATAAAATGCTGCGACTGCAGTCGAAAGAATTGTCGCAATAACAATCAACCACCATTTTGAATTGAGATATTCACGGTAGTTTACATTTTGTGTCATCATCAGTTGATAATATGCGCTATCCCAGCTTGGTACGTATTGACCGTAAGTAAATAGAAAACCGCCAGTAACAAAAATCCCAGCAAAAATCTTCATAACATTGGAATCAAATCCAGGATTTTTAAAGAAGAGCAACCCGTAAAACAGAAACATAATACTAACAAACAAAGTTGATTTTGCTCGTTTATTTCTGGTAATCAATCGTAAATCGTTTTTCAAGAATGTGCCTAATTTTCCAAATCTCTCTAGCCAAGAGAAATTCTGAGTGCTCGCCGTTTCATGCTTCTCGACCAAAACACTATCAAGTCTTAAACCTGTCAAAAAGAATTTGAAAGTCATTATCGAAATTAAGATCAATGCCGCCACAGGCACAATCCACATATATAGAGTGGTCGAAATCGCGTTAAAAAAAGGAAATGTCAATGCAGTGATATCCACAATTTGATAATACTGCAATGCTACAAGTGCTGCAAGGACAACTAGAAATATCGTAAATAGGTTGTCTTTATTATTTAAAATTATATTTAGAAAATTCAAAAAATATACAATCGACATCATCGCCACAAACCAAAGTACAGTTGATATCACATCATATCCTTGAATAAGCAAGACGATG
>JBBSQV010000131.1:0-7276 GCA_038243675.1 Flavobacteriales bacterium | reverse complement strand
CAATTTTAGCTTTGCGCCAAAATCTAATTTCAAAAATACACGAACATGACAATACAAATCTTTATAAGCAATTTAAAGATTTAATTGGCGATATTTACACTGCCGAAGTACATCATGTTCGACCTAGAGTAGTAATTCTTATCGATGATGAGAATAACGAAATAGTATTGCCAAAGGAAAAACAAATACCTTCTGACTTTTTCAGAAAAGGAGATAATGTACGTGGAATCATTGAGAGCGTTGAGCTTAAAGGAAATAAACCACAGATAGTTATGTCTCGTACATCAGATATTTTCCTTGAGAAATTATTTGAACAAGAGATTCCAGAGGTAGCTGACGGACTTATTACTGTGAAAGCGGTTGTAAGAATTCCTGGCGAAAAAGCGAAAGTAGCTGTTGATTCTTATGATGATAGAATTGATCCTGTTGGAGCTTGTGTAGGAATGAAAGGATCTCGTATTCACGGAATCGTTCGCGAACTAGGTAATGAGAATATTGATGTAATAAATTACACGACAAATACGCAATTGTATATTACAAGAGCTTTGAGTCCTGCAAAAGTATCGTCAATTAAAATTAATGAAGAAACAAAACACGCTGAAGTGTTTTTGCAACTTGAAGAAGTTTCAAAAGCAATTGGTCGCGGTGGTCATAACATCAAACTGGCTGGTTTGCTAACAGGTTATGAACTAGACGTGATTCGCGAAGGAAGCGTTATTGAAGATGAAGATGTTGAACTATCTGAGTTTTCTGATGAAATAGAAGGGTGGATTATTGAAGAATTCGCCAAAGTTGGGTTGGACACAGCGCTAAGCATTCTTAAACATGATGTGGCAGATCTAGTGCAAAGAACCGACCTTGAAGAAGAAACAATTCTCGATGTAATGAGAATTTTGAAAGATGAGCTTGACAATTAAGAGCATGTAGAAAGTACAGCAATACAACAAAAGGTAATAATAAAGGTTTTTTATGTCTGAAGATAGAGTAATAAGAATAAACAAGGTTTTAAGGGAATTCAATATTTCATTAGAAAGAGCCGTGGATTATCTAAAAGATAGTGGAATCGCTATTGATGCAAATCCAAACGCGAAAATTTCTGATGCGGAGTATGGAATTTTGCAAAAACAATTTGCGGGCGATAAGGGCAATAAAGAAGCTTCGAAAGAAGTGGGAGAGGAGAAGCGTAAAGAAAAAGAAGCTTTGAGAATTGAACGCGAAAAAGAGATTGAGGACAAACGTCGTCAAGATGAAGAGCGTCAGAAAGCACAGGAAGTAATAAAAGCGAAAGCAACACTTACAGGTCCTAAGCAAGTAGGTACGATTGATCTAAATCCGAAAAAAGCCGCTCCTGCAGAAACTGCAAAAGCACCCGCAGCAAAACCAGCTCAGCCGACTCCTTCAAAAGAAACCGAAGTTGCAAAAGAAGTTACGGCAGAAGCTGTGGCTAAACCTGTAGCTGAAAAGCCAGTAGCAGAAAAACCGCAAGTTGACAAAGTAGCGACAGAGAAACCTCAAATGGAAAAACCGGCCGCAGAAAAACCTGCTGCTGAGAAACCTAAGAAAGTGCAAACTGAGAAGCCGGTTACAACTGAAGCAAAAGCTGAAAAGCCTGTTGCAAAAGAAGAAGCGCCGAAAACAGCTGCAAAAATTGAAACTCCGGCAGAAGTTCAGCCAATAACGGCAAAAGAAGACGCTCCTAAGACAGCAACGCCTCCAGCAGCTACAACCGAGTCTGGTGAAGCAGAAGAACTTGTTGCTACACAATACAAAAAATTATCTGGAGCTACTCTTACTGGTCAAACCATTGATCTTTCTAAATTTGAGAAACCAAAGAAGAAAAAAGAAGAGCCAAAGATTACTCCTAATAAACCAGGAACAGCAGCAGCAGCAGCAGCAGCAGCAGCAAATAATAAAAACAAACGCAAGAGAATTGCGCCAAAACCGGGAACTGTAAGTACGAGGCCGCCATTGGCGCCAGGTCAAGTTAACCCGAATAAAATTGTTCCTAACGTAGGTGGAGCAGCAGCAAATAGAGGTTCACGTCCCGGATTCGTTCGTGGAAACAGACCAGCAATTGTTGCAAAAGTGGAGCCTACAGAGGAAGAAGTTAAAAATCAAATTAGAGAAACTCTTGAAAAACTTCAAGGTAAAGGTGGTAAATCAAAAGCTGCTAAATACCGTAGAGATAAGAGGGATACTCACCGTCAGAAAACTGATGATGAGCAAAGAACATTAGAAGAAGGTAGTACAACTATCAAGGTTACAGAATTTGTAACCGTAGGTGAAGTTGCTATAATGATGGATGTGCCAATTACCAAAGTGATTGGAACTTGTATGATGCTAGGAATCATGGTAACGCAGAATCAGCGTCTTGATGCTGAAACGCTTACCATCGTAGCGGATGAATTTGGATTTAATGTAGAATTTATTACTACTGATTTAGAAGATTCAATAATCCAAATTGCAGACAATCCAGAAGATCTATTAACTAGAGCTCCTATTGTTACTGTAATGGGTCACGTTGACCATGGTAAAACATCTTTACTAGATTATATTAGAAAGGAAAATGTTATTGCTGGAGAGTCAGGTGGAATTACGCAGCACATTGGTGCTTACGGAGTGACATTGGACAACGGACAGAAGATAGCGTTCTTAGATACACCAGGACACGAGGCGTTTACAGCGATGAGAGCGCGTGGTGCACAAGTTACAGATATCGCCATTATTGTGGTAGCTGCGGATGATGATATCATGCCTACAACTAAGGAGGCAATTAGTCACGCTCAAGCTGCAGGAGTTCCTATTATTTTTGCTATTAACAAAATTGATAAGCCTAACTCGAACCCAGAGAAAATTAAAGAACGTTTAGCTGGTATGAACTTACTTGTTGAAGACTGGGGTGGAAAAATACAATCGCACGATATTTCTGCGAAAGTTGGTACAGGTGTAAAAGAATTATTAGAAAAAGTATTGCTTGAAGCGGAGTTACTTGATCTTAAAGCAAATCCAGATAAGCCTGCTGTTGGTACTGTAGTTGAGGCGTTCCTTGATAAAGGTAAAGGATATGTTTCTACAATATTAGTACAAGATGGTACTTTAAATGTTGGAGATTATATGCTTGCCGGTAAACATCACGGTAAAGTAAAAGCGATGAATGATGAAAGAGGAAATGCCGTGATGAGCGCAGGTCCTTCTACTCCTGTTTCAGTTCTTGGTCTTGATGGAGCAGCAACAGCAGGAGATAAGTTCAATATTCTTAGCGATGAAAAAGAAGCCAAAGCAATTGCTGCCAAACGTACTCAATTGATGCGTGAGCAATCAGTAAGAACGCAAAGACACATTACTCTTGACGAAATTGGTCGTCGTATTGCGCTTGGTCAGTTTAAAGAATTGAACATTATTCTTAAAGGTGACGTTGATGGTTCAGTTGAAGCATTATCAGATTCGTTCTCTAAACTATCTACAGAAGAAATTCAGATTAATATTATTCACAAGGGTGTGGGTGCAATTACAGAAACTGACGTTATGTTGGCTTCTGCATCAGATGCGATCATCATCGGATTTAACGTGAGACCTGCAGGAAATGCACGTCAACTTGCAGACAAAGAAGAAATCGATATCCGTAATTACTCTATTATTTACGATGCGATTGATGATCTTCGTGATGCAATGGAAGGGATGCTTTCTCCAGAAATGAAGGAAGAAGTTACAGGTACTGCAGAGATTAGAGAGATATTCAAAATCTCTAAAGTGGGTAGTATTGCAGGATGTATGGTTACTGATGGTAAAATATTCAGAACCTCTAAAATCCGCGTAATCCGTGAAGGTGTAGTAGTATTTACTGGTGAACTTACCGCTCTTAGACGATTTAAAGACGATGTAAAAGAAGTTTCTAAAGGATACGATTGTGGTATTCAAGTCAAAGGTTTCAATGATATTGAAGAGCTTGATGTTATTGAAGCTTACCAAGAAGTTGCTGTTAAGAAAAAACTTAAATAGTTTTTCGATATATTTTATTCAAAAAGACCTGAGCAATCAGGTCTTTTTTTTGTTCTAACCTTTTCTATAAATTTAGTTTTCGATAATTTAAATTACCAAATGTTTTGGCTTTCGCCGAAAGAATTTTGTGCAAGGCATGTATTTACTTTGTTGAAATCATTTTTTTGCAAGGTGTTAAGCATTCGAATTAGTATTCTTCACCTCCGAAGAATTAATAAGACTGTAATTTAATTTTTAATTTAGGTGCTGCATTATTGGTAACTCTAGATCCAATGTCCTAGTATTAATGGTAGCTAGTTAAAGGGACCGGAATTGCTTGTTTAATAAATAATAACTTGCACTTCTCCACACGGTTTAGATTTGTGGTTCAATGATTTTTTTGACTACTTATTAATAAAAACAGCATATGTTTTCACCCATAGAACGCTCCAAGAAATGTTTTCTAAGATAGAGGCAAAGTAATAGCAAGAACTTTAAAGCTTGAATTATACTGATTTTATTCCGGAATACAGATTGTTGTAAACCAGCATTTCCACAGTGTTGACGTGCAGCATATTTGCTATTTATGCAAGAATAGCATTTGATTGAAATATGTTTATGAAAGATGGAATTAGGATCTTTCACGCAGTAAACGTCTTTTGGCACTTAATTTTCTGTGAAAATGATAGTAGGCTTTTCAATGTTCGAAGCTTGTAATGATAATTCTTTTCTTTTGAAGGATAATTTCCAATTCAATAATTAATTTGAATAAATCATTACACGTAGAACTTTTTCGCATTTATTTTCCTTTCTTCGGAAATGCTCCTAAGAGGTTAGGTTTAAATTTTGATTTTTGGGCAAGATTAATTGCAATTTGCCCTGCAATAGAGTTCAATCAATCAAAGTTTCTGCCATTATATTTTTGAAATTTTGCAAGATGCCATGTTTTTATATTATGAACAAATGTGTCAATTTTTAATCAACCATATCACGTTCTATGTCAAAAATCGATAGTGTTTTTTTTCAAAAAATTATATAATTAAATTTCATTTTCAAAAAACGTAATTAGTGATTCTAATTCAACATAATATTATATAAGGACTCCTCACAACGGCAGGTTTTTCAACTAGCAATCTGAAGCTATTTGGCGAAAGCCATATTTATTTGCGCCAATAGTTCTGTTATTGTTTAGTAGAAATAAAAAAAGCGAGCATTTGTCGCTCGCATTCTATTGTAATTATTTTTTTGACTTTCTAACTTGGCTTTATTAGAAAAGCTTTAGGGTATTTTTTTTGAAGTATTTCGAGGTTTCGCTCGGCTTCTATTCTGGTTTTAAAACTACCAACCCAAACTTTATAGATGGGAGTATTGAAGACAATCGTGCATTCATACTGCTTGAACTCTCTTTTAAAGTCAGTTAAATGCTTTTTCGAACTTGCATTGTCTCCGTTAAAAATCTGAATTTTATATCGGTTATTAGCGATAAGGCTTGAATTAATCTTTCTCTTCTCATTCAAAAGCTGCTCAAACTTAGGGTCTTGACTAACAGTGACTGATCCTTGTTGTGCGAACGATTTTGTGTTAAAAAGCGTCAGAAAAAAGAATGCGAAAATTAGTGATTGTGTGGAATTTAGTTTCATAACAAAGTGATTTGTATGCAAATGTAATTATTAATAAGAAATGAGGTTTGCTAAATTTATTTAGAATCTTTATAAATTGTTCCTTAAGACAGTTTTATGGTTTTTTAGATAGCTAGTAAATTGTATTTTTGTCCAAGTTTTAAAATACCTGGCAACTAGTGTCAGATTTTCAACAACCATACCAATTTTAGTCGATAATTAATTTGTGATATGAAAAAAATGGGTAACCATAAGTCGATTTCAAGGATCTTAATTTTCAGTTTGGCATTTATGCTGAACTTTTCATTAACCTCTTTTGCTCAAGACGCCGCAGAAGCTCCAATGGAGACTACTGCTGGTGCTGATGCTGCACCAAGTGGCGGAGACGCCGTGAACGGTAAAGCTTTATTTAATTCAAACTGTGCCGCTTGTCATAAACTGGATGCCAAATCTACAGGACCCGCTTTGCGTGGTGTGACTGGTAAACATGATACTGCATGGTTGCATAAGTGGATTAAAAATAGCTCTGCAATGATTAAGGCGGGAGATCCTGCAGCTGTTAAAGTGTACGAAGAATACAATAAAGCACTAATGACGCCTTTCCCTCAACTTTCAGACGGGGATATTGACGATATTCTAGCATATACTAACGAGCCGAAAGGCGCTGCCGCTTCTGGAACTACTGCACCTCCGGGAACTGCTGTAGCTTCACAAGATGCTGGGGTTTCACCAAATCTTATTCTTGGTGCTCTAATAGTTGTTATGATTGTGCTTCTTGTTATGCTCGTTTTAGTGAACAAAGTGCTGACAAAAGTAGCTAAAGCTAATAATATTCAAGTAGGACCAAAAGAACCTACTATGCCAATTTGGAAAGCATTCGCTAAGAATCAATTCCTAGTATTAGTTAGTACAATTTTCCTAATGCTCGCTGCAGCATATCTTGTATACGGTTTCTTTATGCAGATAGGTGTAGATCAAAATTATCAGCCGATACAGCCAATACATTACTCTCACAAAATTCACGCAGGTGACAATGAGATTGATTGTAAATTCTGTCACTCTGCTGCACGTGTTAGTAAAAATGCAGGTATTCCCTCTTTGAATGTTTGTATGAATTGTCATAAGAATATCTCGGAGGTTGCAGAAGGTACTGCTACTGCTGAGCATTCAAAAGCATTCTACGACGGAGAAATTGCAAAATTATACGAAGCTGTAGGTTGGGATAAAGAGAATCAACAATATACAGGAAAGACAACTCCAGTAAAATGGGTTCGTATTCACAATCTACCTGATTTCGCTTACTTCAACCACTCTCAGCACGTTACTGTTGGAGGTATTGAATGTCAAACTTGTCACGGTCCTGTAGAGGAGTACGAATACATGAAGCAGTTTGCGCCACTTACAATGGGATGGTGTATTGACTGTCACCGTAAGACAAATGTGAAAATGGAGGGTAATGAATATTACACTAAGATTCACGCTGAATTGTCTAAAAAATACGGAGTAGACAAACTGACTGCAGCTCAAATGGGCGGGTTAGAATGTGGTAAATGCCACTATTAATTAAATTATTAAAGAAGCAAATTTATATACGATGTCATCAAACAAAAAATACTGGAAAAGTGTTGAAGAGCTAAACGAAAATAGTTCTATTGTTGAGGCGCTTAGAAATAACGAAT
>JBBSQV010000130.1:0-7334 GCA_038243675.1 Flavobacteriales bacterium | reverse complement strand
TTCTCGCAAAAAACCGTCAAAATAGAAATGAATTTTTTAAGTAGCAAATATCTCCGTCAACACATCCAAAGATTTCGGTTGCCGAAAACCTTCGATATGAGCCGAATAATATTGAAGCAGTATTTTTATCAAAATCTGCCTTTCCGAACCTGAGAATACTTTCTGATCATCGGAGAATTTCAAATTCAGAAGTCTTTTAAATAAGTAAGTTTCATAATCTGTAAGACAAGTTATTCCACGGTAATCGACAAATATCCCTTCACTGATTTCAAAATGTGCTTCATCGATTGTAGATAGATCTGGGTAAAAACCTAAAAATTTCGACATATTCAAAAGTAAAATCATGTGAAAGTTGGCAATTGTGTCGTGTTCATTCAACCACCTCAATGCTGATTCAAGATAATTAAAAAGATCTTCGTTTTTTTCTTCCTCCTGAATACTATAATGAAGTACTTCCGAAACAAATAGCAGAATTGTATTCTTCACAATATCAAGATTCGGACTATAATCTGCTGCTAATCGAACTTCCTTAAAATTCTCCATTGTACCTTTATTCTTGTGCACCGCTTCTATCTCAAGAATGTTCAAAGGTTGAAAGTACGCAATTCGCTGATTGGATTTATTGGAGGAAAATGCTGAGCGCACAAAATAGGTTTTCAGACCAGCGGCTTCGGTAAAGCACTTCACAATCAGACTCTTTTCCTGATAGCGAAGTGTAGTAATAACAATAGCTTTGGTTTTGACTAACATTGTTTTGTGTGCAATATAATTTTAGCGAAAGCGAAAAAAGTTCTATCTGATAATCATCACCTTTTTGACTTTGGTTTCGGCGCCGTCTTGAGTGGAAATAAAAATCATATAAACTCCCGAAGCAACGCGATATTTCGAAAAAGCTGTAGTATCCCACTCGATTGTGCCACCTTCAGCAACAACTTCATGCACAAGATTTCCACCAATATCAGCAATTTTTACTGTCGCTTTATCTACAAGACCCGTAATTTTTACCGTTCCAATATATTCTGGTCGCACCGGGTTTGGATACACAATTACATCGCTTAGATCGCTGCTAGTACTTGTGGCAAGGCCTTTAAATGAAACCATTCCTTTGTCTGTAACAAAGAAAACTTCTCCAGTGGTTTGATTGATATCAATATCTCTAACTCCATCACTTGGCAATGGTGAATTCTTTTTTGTAAACCTGTAGATTGTTTCCTGACCATTTGCCGACAATAAAAAAACTCCCGAATCTGCAGTGGCTACCCATTTATTATTGGCACCATCAACAACAATATCTGTAATATACTGCTCATACAAAAGCTCTTGCGCTACACCATCTTCCAATATAATTATGGATCTAGTATCCATCTGACCTTCGCTAGAAAATCTGTCGACACTCATCGTTCGAAGTCCATTTCTAGTACCAATCCACATTAGATTTCGAGTGTCAATTGCAATTGCCCGAACGTCGTTACTTGGTAAATTTCCAGCATCCGCTCCCATCGAAACTTTTTTGGATATATTCCCAACCTCATTAAAGCCGACAAGACCGCCAGTTTTGGTAGCAATCCATTTGACATTGTTCTTATCAATCCTAATTCGTCCAAAACGATTATTAAAATTGGGATCATTGATCGCAGTTAAAGCATACGAAACCCACTGATCGTTTGGTTTCAAAACTTTGAGAGGTTTTTCAACCGCCACGTTAGTCATCCACAGATTTCCATTTTTATCAAAAGCAGATTCTTCAATTCGGATACTTATATAGGTAGGATCTGATGGAAACGTATAAGGTTGTAATCCACTATTTGTTTGATCATACAATTTTACAAATTCGTCATTTTCAAATTTTAATAAACCATTTTGGTAGGAGCTAACATAAATTTCATTGGTATTAGAAGGATTAACCGTAACCCGAACCAAATCTGCTGCGTCCTTTGTTGCAGGATGAACATCTTCGTATGGAATATTTGTCCAAGTTGAATTACTGTATTTACTAATTCCATATTTGTCCGCAGATTGCGGGTCATACGCTTCGCTATATCTTCCGTAAACTGCCCAAAGATCAGGGCCAGCGCCATTAATTGAGAAAATATCATTTCGCATCGGGCCAGTTGGTTCGATGTTTTGAAAAGAATTCGGATTATAAATATCTGTCTGCAGCAAACCATTTTCTTGTGTACCAATGTATACCACTCCATTTATCACAGTGGCGCAAGTAAATAAAGGATTTGGCTGAGGCATTATAATATTATTCAACTGAGTTGCAACGGCTAGATTTATGTTGTAAATATAGACACTGCTTGCAGTTGTGACTGTTAGCAAATCGTCTGCAGCTCGAAGATCTAAAATCTCAGCAGAAAGCTGACTTATATTTACAAAAGAATTTCCTTGAAGTTTCGTCAATTTTCCATTACTCTCCGAAGCTACGAGTTGCGTT
Organism: Flavobacteriales bacterium; assembly: GCA_038243675.1. Taxonomy (GTDB): domain Bacteria; phylum Bacteroidota; class Bacteroidia; order Flavobacteriales; family Flavobacteriaceae; genus Flavobacterium. The sequence continues at coordinate 4,897 of JBBSQV010000130.1, read as the reverse complement.
TTAAAAGTCTCTATACCAGTCCAGTTTCCAGGTACGATTTGCTGCCATTGCATAAAATCATTTAAGTTGGGATTATTGACCGAAGCCGATTTTATTCCTTGATTGCTAGCAGCATAAATTCTTCCATTAAACACCGCAGATTGATTCACTATTATTTCTTCGCCTGATGCTCCGATAAAGTACGTGTCACCAAAACCTAAAGTTGCTAGATTATATTGCACAATCCCAAAATCGCAAGAAATATATAAGATTCCATCAAACTCATTAATATGATTAATTTTTTTGATGTTTGTAGGCAATTGCTTATTAATTATATCTACTACATTCAAAATACTATTATCACTTTCATTTATTATCAAAATCAAACCATTTTCGTAGCCAATAATAGTTTTATTAAAATTTCGACTGTAGTGAAGTGCGCTGATTGATTCTCCAGCTAAACCATCTACTGTATTGGTAGTTTTTAGAACATTTGTCAAATTGTTCTTAGAGAATATGGCATTTTCAGAAGCTGCGTAAATACTCGTATTAGATTGAGATAAGTCTTTAATCTCGCTATACGAGAAATAACCTTTCCACTCCTTATTATATTGAGAAAAACTAAGCTGTGAAAATATAATGGTGAGAAATATAAAGTAGACCTTGTTCATCGAGTTATTTTAAAAAATACAAATATAGTATAAAACGAAAGTATTGTGTTTTTCATATAAGCTATCATGGCTTTTACATATATGACAATTGAGTTTTACTGTAGTTTACCGGACAAAATTGCACCTAAGCCTACTTGTTAACCTACATCTGCGGATATTATGAACCTTTGTTTTAATTTCATTTAAAGTGACGATGTTTTTATATATTTGTGAATTATTATAATGCACTTTTCCTATGAGTAAGTCCTTAATTTTAACTCTTTTGCTAATTGCATTCGTAAACAATGTACAAGCTCAGTTTGGACTATCTCACGAGGTTGGAATAGTGACTGGACCAACAATTTTTAAATCTGACTATGGCGAAAGTGGTGATTTTAAGTCAGGTATAGGAAATATAGGTTACGGTATAGGATTAGTTCATTATTTGAATTTTTCTGATATGCACAACAGTAGTAGAACTATTTGGCAGAGTTATTTTAAAGACCACTTTAAGGTTCGCAGCGAAATTTCATATCAAAAAGTTACTTTTCAGCATTACGGAAAATATGTTGATGAAAAGAAACAATCTACTTTCGCTAAGCAACTACGCGCAATGCGTGGAAGTACCTCGATCACAAACCTTGGAATTCAGTTTGAGTATTATCCTTTAAGTATAGAGGATTTTGGAAATATGCCAAATTCATGGGCTCCATACATAAGCTTAGGAGGTCAATATAGCTTTTATGTTCCAGAAATTTACAGCACATTAGGCAAGTTGAATACGCCAAAGACAACTCCAGAGAAATATATGAATGGCGCTCTCACAAATGAAGAAGGCACAGTGTGGTCAATTGTAGGTAGCGTTGGCACGAGATATAAACTGAATGAGTATTCAGATCTTATGGTAGACTTACGGGCTCAGTATTATTTCTCCGATTATGTAGATGGTATGAAGCCCGATCCAATAAAATATACAGAGAATACATCAAACGATTGGAATATCTGGTTTAGTGTTGGATATATCTATTATCTAGGTTATTAAAAAATCTCGAATAAATCTTTAAAATACTTGTTTAAAAAAAGGGAATACTTCTCAAAACTAAGCAAAAGGATGTCGTAGTAGTTGGATACTTCCCGACTGGAAAATCTATTTGTCTTTCAAAATATAAAAACAATATTCAAGGTCGCATTAATGATGTCAGATTAGGAATTGCGGTAATATATCCCTAAGATCAAGTTCTAAAATTCATTTTAAAAAAATGAATGTGTGGAAATTAAGTTTAAATGCATTTAAACTCGGGAAAACGCCTGCTCAAGATCCTCAATCAAATCTTCAATATCTTCTACTCCTACGCTTAGACGGATAAGATCATCTGAGATTCCAACCTCGTGCCGGATTTCTTCAGGAATAGATGCGTGTGACATCATTGCTGGAAGATTTGCCAATGACTCCACTCCTCCCAAAGATTCAGCAATCGTAAATAATTTCAGGTTTTCAAGCAATGTAATTGCGTCTTGCTTTAAACCTGATTTAAAAGTAAACGAAACCATTCCCCCAAAACCTTTCGGCATTTGCTTTTTGCTGATTTCGTAGTTTGGATGCGATTTTAATCCTGGATAATAAACGTTTTCTACAGCAGGATGATTTACTAGAAACTCCGCGATTTTTGCACCATTCTCACAATGTCTCTGCATGCGCAAATGCAATGTTTTGATTCCTCTCAAAACAAGAAATGAATCCACCGGCCCGAGCGTGGCCCCTGTTGCGAATTGTTGAAAATGCAGTTGATTTCCTAACTCTTCATCTTTTACAATCAACGCTCCAGCAATGACATCCGAATGTCCGCTTAGATATTTTGTTGCTGAATGCATTACGATATCAGCACCTAAATCCAAAGGCTTTTGCAGGTACGGAGTCGCGAAAGTATTATCGACTGCCAGCAATAATTTGTGTTCTTTAGTGATATTGGCGATTGCCTCAATATCTACAACTTTCATCAGAGGATTTGTCGGGGTTTCAATCCAAACCATTTTGGTGTTTTCATTAATTGTCGATTTGAATTGGTCCAAATCATTCATATCGATAAAATGGAATTTGATTCCAGAATCTTTATACACTGTCGTGAAAAGTCGATAGGTACCTCCATATAAATCATCCATTGCAATAATTTCGTCACCTACTTTATAATTTCTTAAAAGACAATCTGTTGCTGCAAGTCCTGATGAAAACGCTAAAGCTCTGTTTCCATTTTCGATACTTGCCAAAGAATTTTCTAAAGCGGTACGAGTCGGATTTGAGGTGCGGCTATATCCATAATCGCCGACAGGCTTTCCTGGACTCGTTTGTGCAAAAGTAGAAGTTTGAAAAATTGGGGGCATCACTGCGCCTGTTTCCGAATCTGCTTGCTGACCGCCGTGGATGGTTTTTGTATTAAATTTCATGTATTTAATATTTCAATTATATAACAAATTTACCTCTTTTGACACGTTTTCCAATAAAAGTGGCAATACCTTTGTTTAGTATTTTAAATTTTGATGCTATGAAGAAAATTTTAATGATTGTACTTTTTACTTCTTTGATAATTTCGTGCAAAGAGGAAGAAAAGAAAGAGATGACTTTTAAGGATCAGACTTTCGAAAAGGTGACTGAAACCAAATGTAAAGATGGGCAATGTGCATCTGCCAAAATTATTGTACCAATTGCAGAGAATGGAGAATTTGTAGGTGATAGCATCAATAATAAAATTTTATCTGTCGTTCGTAACATTGTATATTTTGGAGAGAAACCAAGTGATGCAAAGAATTACGAAGGAATTTTAAATTCATTCATTGGAGCTTATGACGATTTACACAAGAAATTTCCAGAAGACACTTTTGGCTGGGAAGCAAAAATCGAAACCAAGAAAAAATACGAAAGCGATAATCTTATCAATTTCGAAATGACTCATTACACTTTTACTGGTGGAGCGCACGGATATCAAGGTTTGAGATCTATCATTTTTGATAGAGCAACTGGTAGAACTATGAGTTATGACGACATTTTTACAGACAAAGGAGTTGTGAAAAAGCTCGCCGAAGAGAAATTTAGAATGAAATATGATTTACCAGCGAACGCTCCTATAAATTCAAAAGGATTTATGTTTGAAGATGAGGTTTTCGCGCTTCCGCAAAATATATTCTATACCGATAAAGGACTTTTATTGTACTATAATCAATATGAAATTGCTGCCTATTCTGAAGGAAACCAAGAGTTGATGTTGAGTTATGAGGAGTTGGGGAATTTGTTGAAAATTAAGTAATCTAAAAGATCGAAAAAATCTAAATGATCTAAGTGAAGAAATTCGAAAAGATTGAAATAATCGAAATGATCTAATATAGATAAGTGGTAAATTTCAAGATTGAAAATCTACCAGGAATTAATTAAAAAAGTCGATAGGAGGTAATTTTTACTTTCTTAGCGACTTTTTTGATAATAGAAATTATTTGATTTTATAAAATTATGATTCTAGCTATATCACACTATATAAAGCGAGACTTACTTTCCAACAGGTTTTATTTTGCTTCCTTTAATTTTCAACTTTATATATTCCTTTAACTCCTCGAAAGACATATTTTCAGTTTCAAGACTACTTTTGTCTCGAGTATCATGCATCATTTTTACAGCGTCAAATGATTTTTCTTTTTTACTGATTTCCATAGTTTCTCAAGTCTTTTAAACTTCTAATTTCTATTATACTGTTCCTATTTTCTCGCTACTTCTAGATCTGGTGGATCAATTGGATAATTTTCGTTTTCGTAATTTTCTATTTCTAATGAAAGTATCTCAGCTTCATCTCCTTCTTTAGTACCAATCAGCGCATCAAAAATCACTTCTAATCTTTCTAGTGCGGTTCTGTAATCTTTCTCGGATGTGATTGGCTTTGAATTCATAATCGTAATATTTAAATCTTTTGGATGTCATATTAAGCTTAACTGCAAATAAGAATGGTAGATCCAACTTGATCTTCAATTGAATAATAAATTTAAGATAATTTCCTAGAACAACGTAAACATCTAATATATATCGAAATGTGCGAGAAGGATAGAAGTGGAAATCCTTTCTTGTGGCTTTGCGGAGCAAAAGCTACAAGAAAGATTGGGAACGGATAGGTACTATCTTGAAATCAAACTGTTTTTACATTTATTTTTTATAATTTTGTTTAACCAATGGAAAGCATTTCTTCCTTAATTGAGTTTTGTTTATCCGGCATAGCCTCAACTAGATTGGG
>JBBSQV010000129.1:0-7412 GCA_038243675.1 Flavobacteriales bacterium | reverse complement strand
GGAATTTGATTTTGACAAATTCTATCTATGTGGCCCAGAAGAAATGATTATTCGAGTAAGTGATGTTTTGAAAGAACATAACATCAAAGAAAAAGACATTAAATTCGAATTGTTTTTTGCTCCTAAAGCTGAGCACGAAATTGATATCTCCGTAGACGGAAATACAAAAATTACCGTTATGGTGGATGATGAAGAGACAATCTTCGAAATGTCCCAAAAGCAATCTGTACTTGATGCGGCTCTAAAACAAGGAATTGATGCGCCATATTCTTGCCAAGGCGGAATTTGCAGTAGTTGTTTAGCGCGTATTAAATCGGGTACGGCAGAGATGAAGAAAAATGCGATTTTGACTGATAAAGAAATTGCCGAAGGTTTGATCTTGACTTGCCAAGCTCATCCAACTTCAAAAGAATTATATATCGATTATGATGATGTTTAGGAAGTTATAGGTTGTGAGTTGTAGCTTATATGTCCTAATACTTAATGCTTCTATCTTAATAGTTATTTAGATTGAAAAACAAACTCGAAATATTCAAAAATGCGCAATTGTTGTTGGACGAGCCAGAAGTCCAACAACTTTTAGCGTATTGTGAGAGTTTGGAAGATGAGTTGGTTGAATTAAAATTTGAAAAAAACAACAACAAAGAGCTAATAATGCTTGATATGCTCAAGGAGGTCGTTAAAAGTTGTGCTGCAATTCGACAACAAGAAATGGATCACGAACGTTTTGGTTATGACCTTCCCGATTATTCTGAAGCCATTCGGAATTTGAGTAATTATATTTTTGAAATGAATCGAAATAGTAAACTTCGATTGTAATTAAGCCGTTTTTAATTTCGACTTTCCAATTTTTTTGAACCAATACACCATATATACTGCCATTACTATCGAAGGTAATATCCAATAAATCAGTCCATTTAATCGAACTCCCGCCACTAAAAATGCAGTAATCGAAGCGCCAAACGCACCCGTCATTTTACCAATGTGAAATTTAATAATTTTCGATTTATCTAAATCTCTGAAAAATTTAAAATCACGCAAAGACATTATCAAAGCTAAAGGTCCAAATACCAAATATAGAACGCCAACATTCTGCATGTGATACATATAGTAGGAACCAAGAGCAATCATAAAAATTGAACCTACTAATAAAGTTCCTGAGATTAACTTGTCGATAAAAGTAGCATAATTTCTTTTCTGAAATATGAGAATTCTATTCCCAGACAGAACTAAATAAATCGCAAAAATTCCAATTAGGAAAAGGAATGGATTTTCATGTTTTGGCAACCAACAAATAGGTAAAGATAGCGTTGAACTCAAAATCATACTATAAGAAAAGATCTTTCCGGATAGTTTGTGTTTAGGGCTTCCTTTCTTAAAAATTACGCTAGCAAATCCCGCCAAAAGACCTACGCTTCCAAAGAAAGCATGTGTATAAATGACAATTTTGATGATTAATTCCATAATTTTTGTTTTTGATAGTTCAAAAGTATGCGAATCAATATCAATGCAAAAAAAGAAGAAACTGAACTGTAGAAAATGAGTTCTGAATTGTAGAATAATTACTTTAAGAGCAATTCATCTATTTTTTCAACAATCATTTTTGGCGTGATTGTTCTCATCGCATCTTTGTATCCCGCCACTTCGATGTTTCCATAAACTGAAGTTGGCAAAAGCGGGTACTTCTCGCGATCTGAAGTTAAAAGATATTCTTTAGGCTGACCAAATGGTGCAAAACCTGCGTAAGGATGCGTCGCTCCCCATAAAGTTACTACAGCAACCCCATAATTTGCCGCGAGATGCGCATTGCCAGAATCCATACTTAACATCAGATCAAGGTTTGAAATTAGTTCTAACTCTTGAGCAAATTTCAAATTACCTGCAACCACTTTTATGTTGGTAAGAGTTCCTTTAAAAGTATTTAGTTGCTGAATTTCTTCTGGGCCTGCGCCAAATAAAAACAGCATGTTGGAGGTCTGCTGAGCTAATTGATCAACAACTTTTTGCATCAAATCACTCGGATATACTTTGCCTTCGTGCTGAGCAAAAGGAGCAATTCCAATCCATTTTGAAGTTTTTTCGTATAAATTTCCTGCGAAATTCTGAGTTTCGGCGGAGAACGGAAGTTTTTCTAGGAATTTAATTTCGCTATCATCAATAAGAAAACCCAAATCTTCAAAGACTTCTACATAGCGCTGCATCGAAGTTTTAAGCTGCTTGAAATCTTTCTTTTTCAAACTGACCAAAGCCTTTTTTTCCTTTCGACCTTTATCTATTGCTGCTGTAGGAATATTTGTTGCCGAAAAAAGATACCGAACAACCTTGGACCGAAGAACATTATGTAAATCTGCAATTGCATCTACTTCAATGTCTTTAAGGTCTTGATATAATTGAAGAATTCCTCTAAAGCCTTGGTGTCTTCCTTTCGTGTCAACAGCAAGAAATTCGCAGTTGGGAATGGAATTAAATAAGGGTTTGAGAAAATTTCTAGAAACAATTGTAATCTTGATAGCGGGATGTCTTTTAGCGAAAGCTGAAATCACAGGAACCGCCACTGCAACATCTCCCATTGCGGAGAGTCGAATGACGGCAATATGTGTGATTTTGGAAGACAAACCGTGTGGTATTTATTTTTTAGTCTGGTATAAAACTGGATTTGTGTCCACATCATTATACATTTTCATCTGTTTATACACTTTCATGTATTTGTTTCCAGACTTAATATCTTCTAGCAAATCGTCAATGGCTGTTGCCAAATCCTTGCGTTGCTCCAAAAGTATATTTAATTTGATTTCGCAATTTTTACGGTGCTCTTCAGATGCTTGTGCTCTGCAAGCTTCTTCACGCATATGGTGAATTTTAAGCGCCAAAATAGAAAAACGGTCAATTGCCCAAGCAGGACTTTCTGAGTTTATTTTAGCATCAGCTTTCATTTCTGCACCAGCATATTTTTGCAAAAAGTAACTGTCAATATATTCAACCATATCCGTACGCTCCTGATTAAAGGCGTCAATACGACGTTTTAATGCAAGTGCCGCCACAGGATTAATTTGTGGATCTCTAATTAAATCTTCAAAATGCCATTGAACAGTATCAATCCAGTTTTTAAGATATAATAAATGCTCAATTTTTTCTTTTGGAAAAGGATTGTTTATTTGTTGGTCAACACTATCGTAAACATGATAGTCATGAATACTTTGTTCAAAAACAGAAAATGCAAGTTGTGAAAACATATTAATTGGATTTAAAAGAACCAAAGATACTTTTTATACATTTATAGTCTGAAGAAATTTTCAGTTCATAATCTAAAATTGTCGCTTTTCCATGCAAATACATCATTTATCAGAGACCAATAGTGTGCTAAATCATTTTCTAGCGCAAATTAGAAATGTTGATGTTCAAAAAGATAGTATGCGTTTTCGCAGAAATATCGAACGCATTGGCGAAATTATGAGTTATGAATTGAGCAAAGACTTAGAATACAATTCTATCACAATAACAACTCCTCTCGGCACAAAAAACACTTTCGAAATGGCAAATCAACTTGTACTTTGTAGTATTTTGAGAGCTGGACTTCCACTTCATCAAGGATTTCTCAATTATTTTGATCAAGCCGAAAATGGTTTTATCTCTGCTTATAGAACACACGCAACTGCAGAAAAAGAGTCGGAAATATTTGTCGAATATCAAGCAATTCCTGCTATTGACGATAAGATTTTATTGCTTGTAGATCCGATGCTCGCCACCGGACAGTCAATGGTCGCCGTTTTTAATAAACTGTTAGAAAGAGGAACGCCAAAAGAAATTCACCTTGCTGTAGTTGTCGCCGCTCCACAAGGAATAGAATATCTGCAACAACATATTCCTGAAAACTGTCATTTATGGATTGCTACTATGGACGAAGGTTTAGATGACAACAACTATATTATTCCAGGCTTGGGAGATGCTGGTGATTTGGCTTACGGAAGTAAATTATAATTGACTCATAAATAAATAAATAGCACATAATATAAAAACACCGACTGTCATTTCTTGACGAACCTTATGCTTTGCCCCTTCTACTTCGCTCGTAGCCATAATCGCTAACGGCAGAAATGTAAATATCAACATTTCATTACTTTTGAAAGGCGAAATTAAGAATACAAATATTCCCACTGCCAGCGATAAGAAAGTTATTTTAAAAGCTGACTGAATCATTATTGGCTTACTACCTACTGCTATCATCTGCGAAAAGGTTAAATAAATGGCGATCGCAGCAAATATACTAAAGGCAATATTTTCTTTATTGCTAACAAAATAATCGATTTTTATAGATGTGGTGGTTTTACTTAAAAGAGAATCTACTGCTGTTGGCGAAAATGCAAAAGCGTATAATAAAAAAATTATTAGAACCGTAATGAACGCTAAAAATGGCAACAGCCAATTTCTATAATCCCGTGCTGCTGAAAAAAGTAAAGACACAAAGACTACAAAAATGAACAGAATCGCCCAAAAATGAAATAATGTAGCTGCAAAAACCCATAAAGACGCATCAAATACCTTCTCCTTCTGACTCACATAGGATTGTAATGACAATATACGACGAGTCGATAAAATAATAAAAAAACTAGAAATTAACAGATTGGCATCATTAAATAGTTTTGGAAAAAACAACAATAGTAAAAAAAAGAAAAACACCGTGAAAGCACTATCTTTACTCATTGCGTTCTTCTTCACAATAAAATTTGAAAGGAATAAAGAACCCAAAATAACTCCAAATAGTCCTACTTTCTGAAGCGCATCTTGCAAAGAAAAAGGCGCCACTGCATTATCAAAATGATATAAAACAAAGCAAATTAAAACCACAAAAAGCACGAGTGCGTAATTAATTGGCGTGGATTTTTTAAAAAGGCTTGTTATCATGATGATATTTTATACTTTTGTAATTGTAAATATAATACTTGTTTAAAAATGAAAGCATTTTTTGAAGGAATACAGTCACTCTTTGTAGATTTTCTTTTTATCCCAATGGATTTTCTAAAGAACTTAGAATATAGTACTTGGTTTGGAGCAAATATCATCAATTGGATCTTTATGATTATTGCAGCTTCTGCAATGGTTTATTGGATTAAACAATTGCAGTTACATCATAACAATAACGAAGACAATCAAGATACGACGGCGCACTCATTCTTTAAATAAGTCGAATCCGATATCGTTTCTATAGTACATCTTATCAAAACTAATTTTATTTATGTTTTGATAAGATTTTTTTATGGCCTCATCTATATTTTTTCCAAAAGCAGTAACCGCAATTACGCGTCCACCATTGCTTAGGATTTTTTCCCCTTCTGCTTTTGTTCCCGCTTGGAATACCAAAGCATCTTCAATTGCAATCGATTCAATTCCAGTAATTTCTTTTCCTTTTTCAAAATCTTCAGGATAGCCTCCAGAAACTAGCATAATCGTCGCCGCCGATCTCGCGTCAATTTCCACACTAGAAAGTGCAAGACTCTGAGATGCAATTGCTTGAAAAAGTCCAACTAAATCAGATTGGATTCGCGGGATAACTACTTCTGTTTCAGGATCTCCCATTCGCACATTGTATTCTATTACAATTGGTTCGCCTTTCACAATAATTAATCCTATAAAGATAAATCCTATGTAATCGATGTTATCTTTTGCCAGTCCATAAACTGTAGGTTTTACTATTCTCTCTTCAATCTTTTGCATCAAAAGTGGCGTGGCAAATGGCACAGGAGAAATTGCGCCCATTCCGCCAGTATTCAATCCGGTATCACCTTCGCCGATGCGTTTGTAATCTTTTGCGGTTGGAAGAATTTTGTAACTCTTGCCGTCAGTCATTACAAAACAGCTAAGCTCAATTCCGTCCAAAAACTCTTCAACTACAACTTTTGAACTTGCTGTTCCAAACTTAGCATTCACAAGCATATTGCGCAGTTCGGTTTTAGCTTCCGCCAGATCATCAATAATTAATACACCTTTTCCAGCTGCAAGTCCGTCCGCTTTCAAAACATAAGGAGGAGAAAGCGTTTCCAGAAATGTACAACCTTGCTCTACAGTTTCAGCCGTAAAACTGTCATATCCCGCAGTCGGAATACCATGTCTTACCATAAATTGCTTCGCAAATTCTTTACTTCCCTCAAGCGCCGCTCCTTGTTGAGATGGCCCAATCACAGGAATATCTTTCAATTCCTCGTTATTCTTAAAGTAATCTACAATTCCATTTACCAAAGGATCCTCAGGACCAACCACGACCATTTTCACTTCGTTGTCCAAAACAAATTTGGCAATAGTTTCAAAGTCATTCGGATTCATCGCCACGTTTGTAGCAATAGCAGCTGTTCCCGCGTTTCCTGGTGCCACAAATAATTTTGAACATAAGGGACTTTGAATCATTTTCCACGCAAATGCATGCTCTCTTCCGCCCGATCCTAATAATAAAATTGTCATCTGTAAATATTATTTAGTTGTCTGGCAAAAATAGCGGGTTTTTTGTGGAATTAAGAATAATTTTAAAAGAATTGAAAGATTAAGAAAATTTAAAATATCGAAAATAGCAAAATAATCAAAATTAAATTAGAGCGGTAAAGAATTTATAGGTGATTGTTTTGGCAGCTGATTGCTTCGCCCGTTGGCTCTGCTCGGGTCCGCTGTACTTTCCAAGAATCCCACAAACAAGGTGATTTTGCACAAAGAAAAAGGAGCTTCCGTTGGTCGCTCCTCTCATTTGGCAAAAATCTACCTTGTTTTGCGGCATTGCTTTCCATTCCCATCGGGGCTGAGCGGAGAATCGAAAAAATCGAAAATAACGGGGAATCTAAAAAAGAGAATGATCGAAATAAACGGGGAAGATTTAAAAATTTAAAGATTCCAGAAAATTAAAACCTTCAAAACCAAATAATTGTCCTCGCTCCAACTTCCCCTCTTTTCAAGAGGGGTGCCCGAAGGGCGGGGTGTTTCGCAAAGCAAAGTCCATAGTTCTTCAAAAATATTTGAGTAGCGAATTTATTTTTATAGTTTAAAAGCAAGGGGAATATCACCTTCTTAACCTATCTACAGAATCTTTTACTTTTTTACTTTCTTTATCTAATCTCAAGTCACTCTCTTTTACTATATAAAGAATCTCAAACCTTTTAATACTGTCTTCAAAAGGTTTTCCATAAAATGAAGTGAGCTTCATAATTATACTGTCTTTAGAATATCGTATGATTTTGTAACTAAAGACATCCATTAAATTTAAAGTACTATCATTTCTCACTACCCATTTGTTTGTCTTAAAAGATCGGGGGCGTGGTATCGTATCCAACTCAATATACATTCTTTTTCCAATAGGTAGCGTTTTGACATAAACTGTGTTTCCAGTACTATCTAAGAACTTCATAGCCATTTTATCTGTTTCTTCACTTAGT
>JBBSQV010000128.1:0-7422 GCA_038243675.1 Flavobacteriales bacterium | reverse complement strand
AATTGGCGCAAAAAAATAGCCCCAATCTAGTTGAGGCTATGCCGGATAAACAAAACTCAATTAAGGAAGAAATGCTTTCCATTGGTTAAACAAAATTATAAAAAATAAATGTAAAAACAGTTTGATTTCAAGATAGTACCTTTCCGTTCCCGCTTTTTAATATTTGGCAAAAAAAGCCAAATATTAAAAGAGCTTCACTGCAATCCCTCACGCAAAAGACTTTATTGTAATACACACAAAGTTAAAATAAGTTATTATAATTTTTTTGAATGGCATTTTACAGGTAATATACAAGGTTTACACCTTCGCTAAATAACTTTCTTTTCCATTAATCATAGTAATGCTATAAGATTTCGTAATCAATAATAAACTTTCCAAATATTGCTTTCCCTATATTTACGCCACTATGAAAGTTCCAATTCTGATACTTGGCGGAGGTTTAGCTGGTCTTACAGCAGCCATTCATTTGTCTAAATTGGGACATCAAATAACAGTTGTCGAAAAAAACGAATATCCAAAACATAAAGTTTGTGGCGAGTATATTTCCAATGAAGTTGTAGATTATTTCAATTGGCTTGGTCTGGAAGACATTTTGGCTCAAAGCCATTATATTAATACTTTCAGATTAGAAATAGATCAAAATAATTTCTCTGAAGTTCAGTTGCCTTTAGGTGGTTTCGGAATTAGTAGATTTTTGCTAGACGATTTATTATATCAAAAAGCAAATTCACAGAACTGCCAATTTATTCACGAATCGGTAAACGATATTACCTTCAAAGATAATTTATTCCAAATTACTTTAAGTTCAGGTCAGGAAATCAAAACACCGATCGTAATTGGAAGTTTTGGAAAAAGATCGAATATTGATGTGACCTTAAAGCGAGATTTTATTCAGAAAAAATCTCATTGGCTAGCTGTGAAGTCTCATTACAAAGGACAGTTTTCTGACGCTGTAGTTGGATTGTATCCTTTTGAAGGTGGATATTGCGGAGTGTCAAAAGTAGAAGATAATACAATCAATATTTGCTACATTGTTCAGACAGAGATTTTCAAAAAGTTTAAAAATATTCTAGATTTCACGCAAAGTGTTCTATTCGAAAATCGAGGTTTAAAAGATATATTGCATAACTCACAATCACTTTTCAAGAAACCATTGACAATCAGTCAAATTTCTTTCGACAATAAAAAAGCAGTTGAAGATCATATTTTAATGATTGGCGATTCCGCCGGTTTAATTCACCCTCTGTGTGGAAATGGAATGGCAATGGCTATCCATAGTGCAAAAATTGCGTCAGAGCTGCTAGATAATTTTCTAAAACAGAAAAGCTTTTCAAGAGAATTATTAGAAGAACAATATCAGAAGAAGTGGAATCAGACTTTTAAAAAGCGTCTTTCGATGGGAAGCATTTTATCATCATTATTGCTGAATCAGACATTAACAAAAATAAGCATGAAAACGGTTGCAAAATCTCCCGCTTTATTCAAATTTATAATAAAAAAAACACACGGCAAATTAATTCCTAAACCAATCTAATGAGTATCAATACAAAATATAGAACGGACGAGCCTGAAATTATGGACGATTTTTCACTCGAGGGTGAAGAATTAAGAGATGCGTTGGACAAAATTGCCAAAATCAATCAGCTGCTAGGTGGAAATAAACTGACATTAGAAGGACTTAAGGCAATTTTGCCGAAAGGCAGTAAAAATAAATTAATAACTATTGTAGATGTTGGCTGTGGCAATGGCGATATGCTTCGAACAATTGCAGACTTCGGAACTCCAAATGGCTACAATTTCAAACTTATCGGAATTGATGCGAATGCTTTTACAGTAAATCACGCTGAAAAATTATCTTCAGAATATCCTAATATCAGCTATCTATGCGAAGATATTTTCGCAATGGACACAGCAAAAATGGATTGTGATGTGGTAGTTTGCACTTTGACTTTACATCATTTTAAAGACTATGAAATAATCCAAATTCTGAATGTCTTTAAAAAATCTGCAAAACTCGGAATTGTCATAAATGATTTGCAAAGAAGTGCGGTGGCGTATCGATTGTTTCAATTATTATGTGTAATTTTTGGTCTTAATAGAATGTCGCGCGAAGATGGCCTTGTTTCAATTTTGAGAGGTTTCAAAAAAGAAGACTTAATAGCATATTCAGAAAAATTAAATTTTAAAAAATACAGCATCGATTGGAAATGGGCGTTTCGCTACCAATGGATTATCCAAAATATATGAGTGTAAAAATTATAAAAGTTGCCAAGCAATTACCAAAATATTCTAGAACAACTGCCGAAATAATTCCTTTTCTAGACGTTTGGCTAGAAGGTCAAGACGATCGTTTTATTCGAAAAGTCAAAAAGATTTTCGAAGGTGCCGCAGTAGACAAGCGCTATTCCATCATGGATCCGCTTGAAGTTTTTACAGCTACTTCCTTTGAAGAGAAAAATGATATTTACGCTAGAGAAGTTACAATTCTAGGCGAACAGGTTTTGAAAAAAGCGCTGGAAAAAGCTAATTGGAAAGGGGAAGAGCTGGATTATATTATTACGGTAAGCTGCACCGGAATTATGATTCCATCATTGGATGCGTATCTGATTAATAAACTGAAATTAAGACAAGACATTGTTCGACTTCCTGTAACGGAAATGGGTTGTGCTGCAGGAATTTCGGGAATTATTTATGCGCAGAATTTTCTAAAAGCAAATCCGAATAAAAAAGCTGCAGTTATTGCGGTCGAAAGTCCTTCTGCTACTTTTCAGTTGAATGATTTTTCCATGCCCAATATTGTAAGTGCTGCCATTTTTGGAGATGGCGCTGCTTGTGTTTTATTATCATCAGATGAAAATGACGAAGGGCCAACAATCTTAGATCAATCAATGTATCATTTTTATGATAATGAACATATGATGGGTTTTAAACTGACAAATTCCGGATTGCAAATGATTTTGGATATCGAAGTTCCAAATACTATTGCTTCGCATTTCCCAGATATAATTCATCCATTTCTAGCCAAAAATAATTTGAAAATTGAAGACATAGATCATTTGATTTTTCATCCTGGTGGAAAGAAAATCGTGCAAACTGTCGAAGAATTATTTTCAGATTTAGGAAAGAATATTAATGCAACAAAGGAAGTTTTGAGGCTTTACGGAAATATGTCAAGCGCTACCGTTTTGTATGTTTTAGAACAAATTATGGACGAAAAACCTAAGAAAGGGGAAAAAGGAATTATGCTAAGCTTTGGACCTGGATTCTCTGCGCAACGTGTCTTATTAGAATTCTAAAAATGACAAATCAAGAAATACTTTCAGTTTTACCATATTCAAAACCATTTTTGTTCGTTGACGAAATTACTTCAGTCAACGAAAACGGAATAGAAGGCACGTATTTTTTCGACGAAAGTCTAGAATTTTACAAAGGTCATTTCAAGGATAATCCTGTAACGCCGGGAGTAATTTTGACAGAGACAATGGCGCAAATTGGTGTGGTTAGTTTGGGTATTTATCTTCTAAAAGAATCATTTAACTCAAAGAGTCAAATCGCCCTGACATCAAGTGAAATAGAATATTTAAAAGCGGTTTTTCCGAATCAGAAAGTAAAAGTAATTTCAGAGAAAGTGTATTTCCGATTTAATAAATTAAAATGCAGAGTTTCAATGTTTAATGAGGCGAACGAAGAAGTGTGTCGAGGTACAATTGCTGGAATGATAATTTCGTAAAATGAAAAAAAGAAGAGTTGTTATAACGGGAATTGGGATTGTTGCTCCAAATGGAATAGGGAAAGAAGCATTTCAGAAAGCATTGGAAAATGGAACCTCGGGAATAAAATTTGATCAGCAATTAGCAGATTTAAAATTTTCTTGCACTATATCAGGCAAGCCTGATTTGGAAGAAAATTATATCAAAGAATTTTTCACAGATTTAGAGCTTCGAAATCTAAACGCGACTGGAATACTTTATGGCGTAATTGCAGGAATGCAGGCGTGGAAAGATGCTGGTTTAGAAATAGCTTCAGCAGAAATACCGGATTGGGATAGCGGAACTATTTTCGGATCTGGTACATCGGGAATTGAGAAATTTCGCGAAAGCATTTACAAAATTGATGATTTACAGACCCGCAGATTAGGAAGTACAGTTGTTGCACAAACGATGCTGAGTGGTGTGAGCGCTTTTCTAGCAGGTAAATTAGGATTGGGCAATCAAGTCACCACTAATTCTTCGGCTTGCACCACGGGAACAGAAAGTTTAATGATGGCTTTTGAAAAAGTTCAGTCTGGCAAAGCAATCAGAATGTTGGCAGGAAGTACAAGTGATTCTGGCCCTTATATTTGGGCTGGTTTTGATGCGATGAAAGTTTGTACTTTCAAGCATAATGATAATCCTGAAATTGCCTCGAGACCAATGAGCGCGACCGCTTCAGGTTTTGTACCATCAAGTGGTTCAGGTGCTTTTGTAGTTGAAGATTTGGAATCAGCATTATCGAGAAACGCTACTATTTACGCGGAAATTCTTGGCGGAAACATCAACTCTGGCGGGCAACGAGGTTCGGGTACAATGACTGCGCCGAATGCGGAAGCTGTTCAGAAGTGTATAAAAGACGCCGTAAAAGATGCTGGAATCAATGCAAAAGATATCGATGTTATTAACGGACATCTTACCGCAACTTCAAAAGATGCGTTGGAGATTGAAAATTGGTGTGGTGCGTTGGAGAGAAGTGGAAATGATTTTCCGTATATAAATTCGTTGAAGGGAATGGTGGGACATTGTCTTTCCGGCGCGGGAAGCGTTGAACTTGTGGCTTCAATATTGGAGATTCAGAATGATTTTATCTTTCCTTCGATCAACTGCGAAGATTTGCACCCAGAAATTCTAAACCTAATTAGCAAAGATAAAATACCACAAGAAACAAAATATCAACCTATTAACATTTTGGCGAAAGCTAGCTTTGGCTTTGGAGATGTGAATGGATGTTTAATTTTAAAAAAATATAGCAATGAATCAAATTGAACAATTAAAAGAAATAATTAAACCGTACGTTCCAAATACTGAGCGACTTGAAAACCTTAGTCCTGAGACAGATTTCATTAAGGATTTGGAAATAAATTCCGCAAATCTTGTGGATATTATTCTTGACATCGAAGAGAAATTCGACATCAATATCGACAATGAGGGAATGGAGAAAATGGTAAATGTAAAGGCTGCGCTTGGCATTATAGATCAAGAACTAGCAAAAAAATGATAGGCAATGACATTGTGGATTTGCAATTAGCAAAAACTCAAAGCAATTGGCAACGACCTAAATTTCTAGAGAAAATCTTTACTGCAAATGAAAGAGAATTCATCAGACAATCAGCAAAACCTGAATTAGAGGTTTGGAAATTGTGGAGTAGAAAAGAAGCTGCGTATAAAATCTTTAATCGAGAAACAGGAATTCGAGGCTATTTCCCGTGGAAATTAGTGTGCTCAATTGACGAGTTTTCCGGTGGAAAGTTTCTAGGAAAAGTTATAATTGGCGATAAAATTTATTTCACAGAAACTATTCAAAATGATGAATTTGTTTATACAATCGCTGCCAATTCACTTGTGGTAATAAATAGTATCATTGAAATTAATCCTGCCGAAAGAATTATTAAAGTGGAAGGTTTACCATTTACAGAAAGTGGCAGGAAGCCGGTTTCCATAACTCATCACGGGCGTTTTAGGAGAAAAATCATCTTGAAAAATGAATGACAAAACATTGATAATTTTTCTCGATTAAGAAAGCACTGATTTGAACGTTATATAGAAAACGTATGTTAGTAAGATTACGAAAATTATTAATGGAGGTAATCGCCTCTAAAAAAGATGTTAACATCGTCTTTTAAAAGTATTGATACTTACTTCTGCTGATCTTTCTTACTACTCACAAACATATTAAACAACAGTCCACCCATCATACCACCATACAAAGTACTGTTGAATGGTTTTGAAGTTATAGCACAGCTCCCAGATTCGCAATCTATGAAGTAATAGTAGGAGTAACCCATAATCAAACCCACCAAAACTCCAACAGCTGAAATTATGTACTTATTCTTTATCATTTAAATTTATTATTTTGTTAGACCTCCTTTAAAACACTCATTTTGTATTTTAAATGTGAATATAAAACTTTTAAAAATTTACTACTACTATAAAATACTATACTTCAAATTCTTCTTGCATGATTTTTAAACTCATGCATTTTATTTATATAAGTATATCAACTCTTTAATCAAAAATTCTTTTAAATAATAACTATCAGATTTTAAAGTTCAATAATTATAATTTTGTTTAATAATTTTAACTTGCACTTACTTATTGAAAATAACTTTAGAAAATCTATCTGGACTATATCTTCTTTAAAATTATTTTGCAACATCTAGTTGTTGGATTAGTATTCTCATCTGCAAGTTGAAAATTCAGAAAGTCAAACCAGCAGAGAAAGACATGAAAGTGAAAGAATTTATTTCATTTCTTTGAGCGGCTTGTTGTTGTTTCTTCGGCGACGGCTACAACCACAATTTCTGCCATATTTTTGTTGCCAAATAGATTTTTTGTAATCATTGTAATTTTTAAGTAATGCTTAAAACATCAAAAAAAATAGTCGCCCAAAAATTTCAGACGACTATTTTTGCTAAATGACATTTCTCCAAAAGATATCTTACTGCTTAATAATTTTGACGGTGTGCTGCGAACCCGCAGAGAATAATTTCGCGATATAACTTCCAGTCGATAACGTCGATAAATCTAATTGGAAATTAGAAGAATTTGTAGCCTTTACATAAACTTCTTGTCCTAAAAGATTGTAAATTCTCACTTGATCTACAATAGATTTGTTTTCGACATTTAAAATGTCTTTTGTCGGAACTGGATATACTGATAAAGCTTTAAAATCAAAGTTTGCATTGCTCAAAGTACCGATTTGCAAGTTAAAATCTAAAGCCTGACCATAGCCGCCAAAAGCACCCATTCCAAACGCGTCCATTTCTATCGCGCACGGATTTATCAACGCAGGAGAATCCTCATCTCCATAGATTTTTGTAATTCTCACGCGAGTAAGGCCTGTAATAGCAGCTGTCGGGATTGTGATTTCCATAGTCGCACTTACCGCATCATTTCCATTAGAGTTCGTAATAGTTGCTATTTCGTAAATCTCGCCCTCATCATCAAGTATATTATTGTGGTTCCAGTCTATAAAGGCAACAATATCATTATCAAAATTACCTTTAGTATTTCCTTTTACAGTAATTGTATAGGTTAACTCTTTTAAAACTTCAATATTTGTTGCAGTTTTATTCACCAAAATTGAAGAGATGTCAGTATTTACAATAGTTATTTGGTCAAATAAAACTGATGTAATCTCTTCTGTCGTTGTTCCACTAGCACTAATATT
>JBBSQV010000127.1:0-7433 GCA_038243675.1 Flavobacteriales bacterium | reverse complement strand
TTTAAATTTTCTGCTTCAAACAGCAACTGTCGCTGACACTTTAGCTACCGCAGCATCCGCTGCAGACACAACAGAGGTAGGTATTACCGAAAACATTTCGTACATAGAATTCCTGATGAAGGGTGGTGTGATGATCGTGCCCATTATCCTTTTGTTGTTCCTTTGTATCTACGTAATTTTCGAACGTTATATGTCTATCAAGAAATTAACGAAGCAGGATCCACATCTTTTACGCGACATCAGACAGCAATTGCAAAACGGAAAAGTTGACAATGCAATGATTTTATGTACTCGGGAACACACATCTACAGGAGTTATTTTGGGTAGTGGACTTTCACGCATCGGTCGTCCAATCAGCGAGATCGAAGCTATTATGGATAAGACCGCAACCATCGAAATTGTAAAAATGGAGAAGAATCTTGGTTACCTAGGACTTATCTCGGGTATCGCGCCAATTCTTGGTTTCGTCGGAACCATTCTTGGAGTTATCAAAATTTTCCACACAATTTCTGTAACAGGAAACCTGAACATTCAGACTATTTCTGGAGGACTTTACGAAAAGATGATCAGTAGTGGTGCTGGACTTATTGTAGGAGTAATAGGATATTCTGCATACCACGTTTTCAATATGATGATTGACAGATATCTTGCAAGAGTACAAGAGCAGACATTAGAAATTATTAATATTATACAAGAACCAGATGGCAATTAAGAGAAATAAAAGATTTAAGGCAGAAATACCAACATCGGCTCTGGCAGATATTATGTTTTTCCTGTTTTTATTTTTTCTTATTATCTCCACTTTGGCCAATCCGAATGTTATCAAATTAACGTTGCCAAAAGCAGATAATAACGAATCAACAAATAAAGATCACCTTACATTATCTGTTACCGACGAGAAATTGTATTTCTTAAATAAGACACAAGTCGAATTTGATCAGCTTGAATTAGAATTAATTGGTCGTACAAATGCAAGCAACGACAGGACAGTAGTAATTAGAATTCCCGCAGACCTAAAAGTGCAGGATTTAGTAGATTTAATGCAAATTGGCGTTAAGCTCAAACTGAATTTTGTGATTGCGACTTCTAAATAAGAACCTATAAAAGTGCTGATGAGATTCCAAAAGTTGCAGATATGTAATTATGGTTTCATCAGCATTTTGCTTTCAGATATTTTAAGGAGCTATTCCTGCTATTCTCTGCAATTCCTCGACCCAATGCTTTTGCAGATCAATAAAAGGAGCTTCCTTTGGTCGCTCTTTCTGTCGGCAAAAAAATAAGATTTAGTCCTCCGGGATTTGCTGCGCCAGTTCGCTGCGCTCGGGTCCGCTCCTATCAGGGCTAGTGACCAAACTTATTTCAATGAAAATTGAAAATAAAACTACAACATTGATGACTCAGAAGTCTTAAAAAAGCATCTGCCAACATAAAATTTGACAAAAAAAACTATCTTCGCAAGTATGAACGAAAATGATATCCAGGATTTAAAAAGCCTACTCGCCGAGCCTAAGAAAATATGTATAATTCCACACAGAAGCCCTGACGGCGATGCGATGGGATCTACTCTCGGACTATCAATAATGCTGCAAAAATTAGGACATTTAACAACGGTACTAGCACCAAATGATTTTCCAAGTTTCCTAGCCTGGCTGCCAGAATCAGAAAAAGTAGCTACCTACGAAAAAGACAAAACAGCTGGCAAAAAAATATTGAATGAAGCTGAAATAATTTTCACTTTAGATTTTAATGCGCTGCACAGAACAGGCGAGATGCAAGAAGTTTTAAGTACATTAACAGCTCCATTTGTTATGATTGATCATCATCAGATGCCAGATGACTACGCTCAATTCATGTACTCCGATCCAAAAATGGGATCTACCTGTGAAATGGTTTATAACTTTTTCAGTTTCCTAAATCTTACTCATCTTATCGACCCGCAAATTGCGAGTTGTCTTTATACAGGAATCGTAACTGATAGCGGTTCTTTCAAATATAGCTCAACAACCTCAACCACACATCAAGTGGCAGGGAAATTGCTAGATGTGGGAATCGATAGTGGAACAATACAAAGCAACCTTTTTGACAACAATAGTTTTGAAAGTCTTCAATTACTTGGAAAAGCATTGACAAACATCAAGGTTTTAACAGAGCACAATGCTGCATATACTTTCTTAACGCAGGCTGATTTAGACTTTTATAAATATAGTAAAGGAGATACAGAAGGAATTGTAAACTATTGTTTAAAAATTAAGGGAATTCATCTTGCAGCAATTTTTATCGAAAATGCGGATGAGAAAATCACTAAAATTTCATTTCGATCTCTAGGAAATTTTAATGTTAATGAGTTTGCAAGAACATATTTTCACGGTGGCGGCCACATAAATGCTGCTGGCGGAAAATCTGAACTTTGTGTTCCAGAAACACTTGAAAGATTCGAAAGTATTCTGAGCAAAAATAAAATAGAAGCATGAGAAATTTTTTAAATATAATAACTGGTTTATTAATTGGCTGTACGCTAGTTTCTTGCGCAGATCATCAAGGTCCACGCAGACCTTTGTCACATTCAGAAGGAAGTTACTTGACAGAATCTGTGGAACGCAATAAGAAACTTGTAGCTGGCGAAGAAGCCAAAATTGACTCAATTATAAAAAGTCATCCGGAGATAAAATATATTGCGAGCAATAAAGGATATTGGTATTACTATCAAAAGCGAGACAGCATCAGCAATGTAACTCCTGTCCGTGGCGATGTTGTCGACTATACTTATGAAATTCAAGATTTAGGGGGAAATGTAATTTATTCTGAAGTTCAATTGCAACCACAAGTTTATCATATTGATAAAGAAAATATCATAATGGGTCTTAGACACGGAATAAAATTGATGAAAGTCAATGAGAAAATCACATTCCTTTTCCCATCTCACATGGCTTACGGATACCTTGGCGATAACAAACGAATCGACCGAAATGTGCCGCTGCTATATACTGTAACTTTAAATAAAATCGAAAAATCTACTAACTAGTTTAATCTGAAATGACAAAGAAAATTTTAATGCTATTGTGTATTATTTCATTAGCATCTTGCAAAAAAGAATACGGTGATCTTCCTGATGGACTGTATGCTGAAATTGAAACTTCAAAAGGCACCATTCTTACAACTCTCGAATTTACAAAAGCTCCTGTAACAGTTGCGAATTTTGTAACACTTGCCGAAGGTAAAAACGAATATGTAAGCGAAGAATATAAAGGAAAACCTTTTTATCAAAATCTACAATTCCACAGAGTGATAGAAAGCTTTATGATTCAAGGCGGAGATCCACTTGGTGATGGCTCTGGCGGTCCGGGCTATAAATTTAAAGATGAAATTTCAGACCTAACACACGGCAAATCTGGCACTTTATCCATGGCAAATGCAGGTCCCGCAACAAACGGTTCTCAATTTTTTATAACTCACGTTCCTACTCCATTTCTTGACGGAAAACATACCGTTTTTGGATATGTGATTGGGGATGGTATGAAAGTTGTAAATGATATTAAAATGGGCGATGTTATCAAAAACGTTCACATTATTCGTAAAGGAGAAGAAGCGAAGAAATTTAATGCTGTAAAAGTTTTTAGTGAATATGTAGCTACAGACAAAGACAATCAAATAAAAAATGCTGAAGACGCCGAAATAGAGCGTATTGCAAATCAACAGAAAAATCAAGAGTTGTTTGCAACCACAGCAGCCGATTTTAATGTTATAAAAGAAAAAGCGACTAAAACTTCAACTGGACTTAAATATCAAATCACTAAAAAAGGAAGCGGTCAAAAAGCAAAGAACGGAAGTACCGCATTTGTGGAATACGCTGGATATCTAGAAAACGGACAACTATTTGATAGCAGTTCAGATTCAATTTCAAAAGTCTACGGTAAATATGATCAAAGACGTGAAAGAGCAGGTATGTATCAGCCGATACCGTACCAAGTAGGTAAAAAAGATGGAATGATTCCTGGATTTATTGAAGGTCTTGAAAAATTGAATATTGGAGATGAGGCAATTTTATTTATACCATCTCATTTAGGATATGGTCCACAAGGCGCAGGAGACGCAATTCCACCAAATGCAAATATTATCTTTAAAGTAAAACTTCTAGATAAAAACAATTAAATAGTAAACCACAAATTTAAAAAATTATTAATAATGAGATTAAAACTAATAGCACTTTGTCTTGCGACAGTTGTCAGCGCACAAGCTCAAAAAGGAAAAGACATAAAGAAAGCAGATGGAATATTTGCTACAATGGAAACTACGAAAGGTACTATTGTTCTTGAACTTGAATACCAAAAAACACCCATTACCGTTGCAAACTTCATTACTCTTGCCGAAGGAACAAACACTGCAATAGATGCAAAATACAAAGGAAAACGTTTTTTTGATGGACTTAAATTTCACCGCGTTATCGCTGACTTTATGGTTCAAGGTGGCGATCCACTAGGAACGGGAAGTGGAGATCCAGGTTATAAATTCAAAGATGAAATTACTGAGTTGAAGCACGATAAAGGTGGAGTATTGTCAATGGCAAATTCTGGACCTGCAACTAACGGAAGTCAATTCTTCATTACTCACAAAGCAACACCATGGCTTGATGGGAAGCATACTGTCTACGGCCACGTTGTAGAAGGAATGGATGTCGTTAATGCTATTGCACAAGATGATGTAATTACGAAAGTTACTATTAGTAGAAATGGTGCTAGTGCAAAGAAATTTGATGCAGCCGCCACTTTTACAAATTATTTTGCTGGAAAAGCGGAAGATGACAAGAAAGAAGCAGAAAAAGTTGCTGCGGCAATGAGAGAAAAAATGGCTGCTCAAGAAGCAATGCAAAAAGAATATGACCAAAAGTACGGTTCGGTAAAAACTTCAAAAGTTGCGTACTTCCAAAAAGAGCAAAAAACAGCTTCAAAAAGCGAAAGTGGACTGCAGTATAAATTTACTCATAAAGCTAAAGGGACAGCTACAGCCAAAGATACTGACGTTCAAATCAACTATGCAGGATATCTTGCAGATGGAAGTTTATTTGATAGTAGCTACCCAGACGTAAATAAAATCTATGGCAAATACGACGAAGCACGTATGCAAGGAAACGGATATGCTCCCTTTCCATTCAAAAAAGGCCAAGCTGGAGGACTAATCCCAGGATTTCTGGAAGCTGCAAATATGATGAATGTAGGAGATAAAATGATTGCTTTCATTCCAGCTGCATTAGGTTATGGAGATAAAGGCGCAGGAAACATAATTCCACCTAATTCCGATATTATTTTCGAAATTGAAATGGTTGCTAAGAAATAATAGCACTCAACAATAGAAACAAAAAAAAGGATTGACAAACGTCAATCCTTTTTTTATGCTGTATAATTTCGGTATTATTTCTTCTTAGGAAATTTAAAATCAAATTCGTCTTGAGCGTTGAAAGTAGCTCCAAGCTCAAGCTTTGTTACAATATTATATTCTGAGTGAAGCACAATCCAGTTGTCTTCGTTAAAGTGTGTATCAGTTACGTCGTAGTTTTCTACTTCCCAACTCTTAATTCCTTTAGCATCTTGTTGTTGCTTAACCTCTTTCGGCGAAAGCCCAATTACCTTGAGATCATTAAGTGTGGCATCTTCGTTTGACGTAATGATAAATCCAAGCCTAAAATCTTCGTCTGCATAAAATGACAAACGACATTTTTCTTTGTTGTAAGCATAAATTGTATTCTCTTCTTCATCTTGAAATTTTTTGTCCGGCGTACCCAACAATGCTTCAACGTCTGCTTGCTTCATTCCAAAGACAAGTTTATCAATTCCAAATTTTGGAGTTATTTTCATTTTTAGTATATTTTTTAATATTCAAAAGTACCGTATTGGCTACGGATTGTAAGTTTTTTTGTTTCCGATGCTTCTACTCTACCCACGATTTGTGCGTCTATTCCAAAAGATTCAGAAATCGCGATAATATCTGTTGCGACATTTTCAGGTACATAAATTTCCATTCTATGACCACAGTTAAAAACCTGATACATTTCTTTCCAATCTGTTTGAGACTGTTCTTGTATCGTTTTAAACAATGGTGGTACTTCAAACATATTATCTTTAATGATATGAAGGTCATCGCCAATGAAATGTAAAATCTTTGTCTGTGCTCCACCACTACAGTGAACCATTCCGTGAATGTCTTTCGCATCGTATTTAGAAAGAATTTTCTTAATGACAGGAGCGTAAGTACGAGTAGGCGAAAGTACCAATTTCCCTGCATCAATTGGAGAATTCTCGACAGAATCTGTCAATTTTAAACCTCCAGAATACACCAAATCTTCGGGAACTGCAGCATCGTAACTTTCTGGATATTTTGTCGCAAGGTATTTAGAAAAAACATCGTGTCTTGCAGATGTAAGACCGTTGCTTCCCATACCACCATTATAAGATTTTTCGTAATTTGCTTGACCAAATGAGGCCAAACCAACTATCACATCTCCAGCTTTAATGTTTGCGTTGTCAATAACATCGCTGCGTTTCATGCGAGCAGTTACTGTTGAATCAACGATGATAGTTCGCACAACATCACCAACATCAGCAGTTTCGCCACCAGTTGAATGAATTGTTACACCAAAACCTTTAAGATCTTCAATAAGTTCTTCGGTTCCGTTAATAATGGCCGAAATAACTTCGCCAGGAATAAGATTTTTATTACGTCCAATTGTCGAAGAGAGTAAGATATTGTCTGTTGCACCTACGCACAACAAATCGTCAATATTCATGATAAGGGCATCTTGAGCAATCCCTTTCCATACAGAAATATCGGAAGTTTCCTTCCAATACATATAAGCAAGAGACGACTTTGTTCCTGCACCGTCTGCGTGCATAATTAGGCAATATTCAGGATCGTTAGTAAGGTAATCTGGAATAATTTTGCAAAATGCAGATGGGAATAATCCTTTATCAATATTTTTTATCGCCTGATGTACATCTTCTTTTGATGCTGAAACACCTCTTTGGGCGTACCTTTTACTTAAATCTGAGCTCATTACTTTTCGTGTTGTAGTTGTTGCAAATATAGAATTATTGCCGCAATTATCAGAGTTCTAGGGCTAGGAAAACAACGCTAATTTACTTTTCGAGAATCTTAATTTCAACTCTTCTATTGGCGTTTGCTTCCTCTTCTGATTTTTCAGGAACTGCAAAAACTGGATTTGAGCTTCCGTAACCTTTATATTGAAGACGCGAACGGTGGATTTTATTTCGAATAAGAAAATTGTAAATAGCTTTTGCTCTTGCCGAAGAAACGTCGTTGACATCTGTATTCTGCTGGCAACAAATATGACCTTGGATCTCAATTTTGATTGTGGGATTTTCTTCAAGAACACACTGCAAATCATATAATGTCTTTTCTGAGCCAGAGCGAATTCGTGCCGA
>JBBSQV010000126.1:0-7444 GCA_038243675.1 Flavobacteriales bacterium | reverse complement strand
TTGATTTACCTATCCGTCGATATCATTAAAATGTATCTAGCCCGACCACAATTCTGCAACTTTGTTTTGTTTTCAATCATTGATTTTCTAAAGATAATAATACTATCATTTATATTAAAACAAAGATATGAGCCCGACCGAAAGTTGCAAGGAGGAACGACGCAGAAACTTTCGGGCACGCCCAAAAATAAATAAGTGCTTATTAAATTGATGCTGGTTAGTTAATTATGATGTGTAATTTTAAATTACCATCTGTTCAGAAATGGGATAATGATCTGATATATATTTGCCAAGCCGTTTTATCTATATGAATTTAAAATATTTTTACATAAAGATATGATCAAGTGGCCCATCGCATTAAAATTTTCTTGCCATTGAAAGTATTATAAAATCTTCTTTCCCGCCGAGCTTCTAAAAAAGATTAGTGGTGTTGGTTAGTATATCGAGATTTGACCATATAACATCGTACCTATTTCCCGCTACTATTATCGGTAAATGTTCGGAAAAAATCTCGCTCCACAATCTTTTAAATGTATCTTCCTTCTGACCATCGGCGTCACGAAATTTTTTAAATCAAGTTGGCAGCATGGGATACACAGAATAAAATTTAATTTTTTTTGCATCACTAACTAGTACAACATTTACATAAGATGGTACATTTTTTAATCTCAATGGTCATCTGTATCTATATCGGCAGGCTTAGCTGCAGTCCATTTGTCTTCCTTTAATTGTATAATCATCAATTTTACAGGTTGATTTCCTACGGTTCCAGATCTGTGACCTTTCCTACCATTTTTATCTTTTATGGTATTTTAATCTCCACCAAAAGAAAGTTCGCCCATTCCCATTTCGACGCGACTACCGTCCATTGTTTCCACAAACCAACTGCCTGATAAAGGAACAATCCATTGCGCTTTAGGATTTTCGTGCCACTCTCCTACCCAACCGCTGGGCATTTCTGAAAACATAATATGCGCGGATGAATCCATTAGATGTTTATTCCACTGTTCCGCCGAATCACCTCCCATACTTTCTTTTTCGTAATTTTTCAATTCAACTTGTTTTTGTTTGCTAATTCCATCATCGTTAGTGTAAACGTGCCAATAAGTCAAGGTTGGCGATTGATCATTATTGCTTGGGTTCATAATAAAAGGTTTATATGATTACTATAATTATTTTGTTGTTTGCTGTTTGTTCTAAGTAGGCTCAGTAATACACTCACTGTCAAGAATTGCTTTTACATCTTTTAAATTATCTAAAATTTCCTTTTGCTTCACTTCTTAACTTAGCTCGACAGACCTACTCCCGTAATATGAATAAAACTGCCAGACATAAAGCTTCCTTCATTCGATGCTTGCAAAATATAGACAAGAGCAAATTCTTCGGGTTGTTCCGGTCTTTATAAAGCAACATCATGTCTAAAATTCTCTATTTTTTCAAGCATCATTTAAAAGAATAATGATTATACCATGATCGTCAAAAGTTTGTTTTACATACTATGTCGTCTAGTAGTGACTTACCTTTTGCAAAAATTACATGTTTTGAATAGATTTAGAACATAGTTGACAAAAAGAAGAGAATTTACTTAATGCTTTATAATTTTTCAAAAAATTAATAAAATAATTTGAAATCTATAAAGTCGTAAATTTTATGTAGCATTAGATAATAATTGCGAAGAATGCCATAAATTTTTCTACTACGCAACAATAACAAGCTAGTTAAAATTACTAGATTTATAATTTGACATTAAAAGTTCAAAAAAATGCAAGTGGAAAGTATTAATTGATATCATTAAATTTATTTTTAATAATTAGTAGCGCTGATCAATGAAATCATTCTGAAACGGCCAATTTAGTTCCCAATTTCATTCTATGACTTAAAATACATTTAAAAAATATAAGGTAAATTCCGGTATAAGAGATAACAATAAAGCAGTTTAAAGTCGTCCATAACTTACAATATCGCAGTTAACAATTGCAGTCTAGAAATAAATTATGCCCTTTAGAGCTTTAAAAGATGAAACTTTCCAACGTTAGCCTTTGAAATTTGAAAGAGGTGCTGTATTTTTGTTATTCACATTTAAACATTATTATGAAAGATCTTATCGAAAAAATCACTGCTGAATTCCAAACTTTTACTTCAGAAACTGATTCATTGACAGAAAAAGGAGTTAAAGCGGCAGGCGCAAGAGCTCGTAAATCAACTTTAGAGCTGGAGAAATTATTGAAAGAATTTAGAAAAGTTTCGATAGAAGAATCAAAAAAATAATTTTATAATTATTTAGATTTATAGGCTGGACTGATGTTCAGCCTTTTTTTTGATATGGCGCTAATAAAAAAACCTCGTAGATCAAAAGATTACGAGGTTTTATTATTGAATATACCAATTTAAAATTGAAAAGTATATTATAAAGATTTACTGAACGATAATAGACATATCTACACGTCTCGCATGCTGAGCAGAAGAGACTTTATCTTCGCCTTTGAACGAAGTAAGTATACGACTTTGCTCTATTCCATTATTGAGAAAAGCTTTTTGCACAGATTCTGATCTACGCATTGATAGTCTCTTATTGTAATCAGCTTTTCCGACTGGACTTGCCCAACCTTCCAGCAACACTTTAGCTTCTGGATATGTGATTAAAATTTGAGTCAACTCTTGAACGTATTTCAAATATTCGGAATTCAAACCTTCAGAGTTATTTGCAAAATAAACTTGCTGTTTGAAGTAAGATTTACTCTCTTCTGGCGCTACTACAACTGCTTTTTTATCAGCATTCATTTTAGCTTCCATGTTTTCCAACTGTCTTCTAATGTCTGACAAACTTCCTTTCAAATTTTGTAAACTATCAGGATAAGAATTATTTTGTACGAAACTATTTTTGTTAGCATTAAAGCTACTCAACGAATCGATTTTCGCTTGTAACTCATTTATTTTTCGTTTATTAGAAGGAATTACAGTAGTAGAACTTCCACTACTTGGCATATATGACGGATTGCCTGCATTTGATCCACCTGGCATAATTATCGTAGAATTGTCTCTTGATCTAGATCCGTAACCACTATTGTTGTTATCACTGCGATATCCTAGATTGTCAATTCGCTGATTAAGAAACCGTATTTCATTCAAGACTTGCTGATTTGAAACATCATCATATCTAGATCTCTGAGATTTGGAATCTTGTTGATATTTCAATCTTAATTCAGCTAAATCTTGTTTGACACTTCTATCTTCTCTCTCTTTAATTTGAGCACGCCTTGCATCTGCAACTGTAGTCAAAAATGAATTCAGTTCAGATTTTGTCATCACAATAGTACTTTTTTCAGAAGTCTTTTCGCTTTGCGCGAAAAGACCTGCTGAAGATAGTAAACATACAGAAAGTAATATTGTCTTTACTTTAATTGTTGTGTTTTGTTTTGACATCATATTATAAATTTAATTTGTATCCAATAGATATTTGGTGAATATCAAAGAAGTTGTGCGCAGTGTAATCTGCAAATAACTTACCACCTAATACATTAAAGGTTGTACCTATTACTAAATTGGGAGCAAATGTACTTTCTCCAGCTGCTTGATTGTATCCAATACCTAGTCCAGCATAAGGCTCTCCAATAATTCCTTGATTTACAGCGAAAGGTAATACTACGTTAGCATTAACTCCAAAACCAGTGTCTTTTCCTGGCGCCAAGTATAAGTCTGGCATAAATTTGAAAGGAGAATTTGTGAAAGCGTAATTACCTCTAATCCCTATAACCATTGCAGCATCGTCTGCTATTGCAACACCGGTGAAAACTGAAATACCTTCATTAACTACCCATCCAGTAGCAGTTCCTTTATTGTCATTTTCAGATTTAACAATTGTATTTCCATCTACATCAGTTGTTACCTTCGTTTCTGATGGTTGCTGAATCATTTGCGGAGCTACTTGCTGTTGTGGTTGAGACGGATTGATAACAACTGTTTTATCTTGATTTTGATTTTGATTTTGCATCGCATTTCCAAAATTGTCCATTCTATCAGTGTTTCTATCAATCTTTCTATCTAAATCATTTAATTTTTCTAGAATTCTTTGAGAAGCATCTTGCTGACGCGCTGGAGAAAGATTTTCTCTGTATGCACCTGTATTAACCTCAAGCAATAATCTTTCCAAACGATCCATACGATCTTCACTGCTTTTTGGTCCACGAGATTCCTCATCAACTCCCTGAATAACTTTTTCAATCATTTCCTCAAGTTCTTTTGGAGTCATTTGAACTCTAGATTCCTTATCAGAATCTTTAACTTTAATAGAAGATTTAGGCTGCTGATCTTTTGTCATTTGACGGTCATTATTCATCTGACGTTCTAATTCTTTTTTCTCTTCGATAATTTCAACAGCTTTTTTCGTATCATTATTTTTATAAGCATCAGACAAATCAGACTCTAACTCGTCAATACGTTTTTGATAAATTTTTGTTCTATCTTGAACTTGACGATCAATCTCTCTATCTACAATTGCATCCGTGTTATCGGCTGTCTTACCTAATTGAAGACGCAAACCTACGCTGTACATTGTATGAGATCTTAATTCATCTGGTGAAATAATATTCTGTAAATCACTATTATCACGCTCAGATGTAAACATCATATTAGCGTCTCCAAAAACCTCAAGGTTGGTACCTAGTGGCACATTAAGACCTAAACCTCCTTTTGCAAAGTAACCAGATGAAGCACCTGTTACTCCATCTCTACCAATGTAACTATTGTTATTTACATTTAAATAACCCCCACCAACAGTTAAATAAGGAACAAGACCACGAGACACGTTTAATTTCGCAACAAAATCACCACCATACATTGCAAGCTTATCAAAATCGAAAGAAACTTGCTCATCTTTTGTAGCTTGGTAATAATATCCTCTAATACCTACATATTGATTTAAATCAAATCCAACTTTACCTCCTAAAAGGTAAGTGTCCGCCAAGTTACTATCATTATCAAAATTAATAAAAGCACCTGATGGTTCAAATATTAATTTGAAATTACCCATTCCCCCAGAAAACTTATTACGATAAGCTCTATCCAAAGCGCTCATGTCTTGAGGACTACGACCACCTAAATATAGCTGTAAACCAGCCAAAACTGACCAGTTATACATTCTTGTGTTATCGTTATCATTTAAGTATCCTTCAATATCACTTTGATCTTGTCCGTCTTGGAAAAGCACAGAAGCAGGATCCATATTAAATACAGTGTTTTTCGCTTCTAAATTAAGAAACAATCTTTCACCTAATCTAATTTGAGTTCCTAGACCTAAGTTTAAATAAATTTGTTCTGATTTAAGTTGATTACGTTGAGAAGCGGTAGTGGCAGCAACATCAACTTTAAGCTTTTGAACACCCGCTCCTAAAGTTAAATAAGGAACGAAAGTACCTCTCGTTGGAATGTTTGCTTTAAATTCACCACCGATACGCTCGATTTCTACAGATCTTGCATTGAAATTACTAACGAAATCATCTGTAAAAATGTCGAAGCCATCGACAGTGTTTTTTAAATCAGCAGATTTTTCATAAAGTCCTCGAAGTTCGATAGACTCTCCAAATCCAAAACCTACTCTTCCACCATACATTACTCCATCTTCTATAGCTGTATTTTTATCAAACCAGTTATAGCTTGCAGTAGGTTGTAAAGTTACAGTAATGTCCTTCATTTGAGCGTGCCCATAAGCTGACAAAAATGCCAAGGCACAAGTAGTAATTATTCTCTTCATAATATTTATTTTTATTATTAAAATTTGGTACGTTTATCTTTTAGCAGAAATTTACTGAAAAGGCAAATAACATATTCAGGTTAAAGTAATAGTTTTAAAACTAACTAGATTATTATTTAATGCGATCTTAAACAGCTTATTTCATTTCTACCAGTCAATTAATTATTTCATTAGATTTGTTATGTGCATTGTTGCTAAAATCTCAACTAAGATCGACTTTAAACACTTCTATAATCTAAGTACAAACTTACCTATAATTGATCTAGATATGGTTACAAAAAAAAATTAAATCTTTATAGAATTAGATTGTTATAAACGACAGTTAGGCTAGGATACTGGAAACATATCAGTAAAACAATGATTTACAGGGTATTATGAATCATATTTAGTATTTACATTTTTATAGAAAAATAACAAGGTGATATTCGTCTTATTTTAAAATATTTTAGGTAAAGCAGATTATTATGTTTGTAATTATAAAGCTAAATAGATGTACTAATTTTCAAATAGTGCAGCACTGGGATATTAAATGAAATAAATAATCCATTCAGCCCAGATTAAAATTAAATCAAAATGGCTTGCTGCATAATTCATTCAAACAGTATAATAATTATAAATACTTTTAATTATAAATATTTTTAATTAAAATTAAAAATATTTAAATGTCATTTTATAAAGTATAAAAAACCGCAACTTGTACTACTTTATTAACGGATAATTGGGCCATTAGAAATTTAGATCATCTTCTAATACCTTTAAACAATAGAAATTAATTTATCAACGATTTACCGTACTCCAAGAAAGAAATTTTGCTCAGATTCTAAATTTCAACTACTTCGTTAAGGCAAAAACACGAATTAAAATTGAAGAAATCAAGTTGTTAATTTTTTATCTCTTTAAAAATAAAAAGATTAACAAAGGAAAAACCACCTCGTGTGAGGTGGCTTGCTATATATAATTACTTCTAGAATTACTATCCTAAAACTTCTTTTACTTTCTTTCCAATTTCTGCTGGAGAATCTACAACGTGGATTCCACATTCTCTCATAATGCGTTTTTTAGCTTCGGCAGTATCATCTTCACCTCCAACGATTGCACCTGCGTGACCCATTGTTCTACCTTTTGGCGCTGTCTCACCAGCAATGAAACCAATAACTGGTTTGCGGTTACCGTCTTCTTTGATCCATTTTGCAGCATCAGCTTCTAGCTGACCACCAATTTCACCAATCATTACGATACAGTTAGTTTCTGGATCATTCATCAAAAGCATAACTGCTTCTTTTGTAGTTGTTCCAATAATTGGATCTCCACCAATACCAATTGCAGTAGTGATTCCCAATCCTTGTTTTACAACTTGATCAGCAGCTTCATAAGTTAATGTTCCTGATTTAGAAACGATTCCTACAGTTCCTTTTTTGAAAACAAAACCTGGCATAATACCTACTTTTGCTTCTCCTGGAGTAATGATACCTGGACAGTTTGGACCTACAAGTGTACAATCTCTATTCTCAATATAAGCAGCTACTTTGATCATATCTGCAACTGGAATACCTTCTGTAATTGTAATAATAACTTTGATTCCTGCATCTGCAGCTTCCATAATAGCATCAGCAGCAAAAGCTGGTGGTACAAAAATGATTGTAGTGTCAGCCTGAACTTGGTCTACAGCATCTTTTACAGTATTAAAAACTGGAC
>JBBSQV010000125.1:0-7490 GCA_038243675.1 Flavobacteriales bacterium | reverse complement strand
CATATATATTTATGCTTTTAGAAAGAAATGAATGTATAAAGGAATGATTGCGAATAATAACGGCACAATCACCGCAAAGAGTTTACCTATCACTCTAATAGTAGGTTTGTATTTTGCGCTGTTAATTCCAATTGATTGGAATGCACTTGCAAAACCGTGCAAAAGGTGAAAAGCTAAGACAGCCATAGACAAAACGTAAAGAATCGTATAGAGAAGTCCGTACTCTGGATCTTTAAAAAAGTCAACAGTAATTTTGTACAAATCCTTGTAACCTTCAGCAATCTTCACTTTTGCAGCAGGATCGAAGAATTCAGTTACATTACGCACCTCTACATTCCCCATTGGCATATAGCTTCCAGTTGTTGTAAGATAGAATTCTTGTGCTGGCATTCCTGGCTGAACATCAATCATAGTCGTTTGTAAAGGAATTTTGTTGTCAAAATGCATTACTGCCCAGAACGTTTTCATGTGCAGAATAATGAAAATAAGAATCAAACTTCCTAGTATCGCCATGTTTCGAGATGCCCATCTAGAATTTCTCTCAGGTTTATTAAGAACGTAATCAATTGGTCTTGCTTTTCTATTTTGGATAGTCAGTAAAATACCATCTATCGCATGAAATAGAAGCGACGCATACGTCAGATAAGAAAGAATCTTGACTGCAGGATTTGTAGTCATAAACAGTGCATACTGATTAAACTGTAATGCATCACCAAAAATCAATTGCAAGTTTCCTGCTAAATGTCCAAGAAGAAAGATGCAAAGAAATAAACCGGTAAAAGCCATCCAATACTTCTTAGTAATGGAAGACTTCAATATTGCGGATTTCGCCATAAGTTAAAAAGTTTTTTTAAAATCATACAAAAATAAGGTATAAACTCCGTTCAAGACAATTAAAGTTGTAATTTATAATGAATTTAAAAAGTAATTACGCACAAATCGCAATTTTACCTTAATCCTTGTGGCAGTCTGCTCTAAAGTCTTTAATTTTACCATAGACACATACAAAATCCAATATCATGAAATACACTCCAATAGACCGAAATTTATTTATCAAGAATCGCAAAAAGTTCGTCGCAGAGATGAAAAAGAATAGCATTGCGGTATTTAATTCAAATGATATTTATCCGGTTTCAGCAGATAGTACTTTGCCATTTGCTCAACATCGAGACATATTTTATCTTTCGGGAGTAGATCAAGAAGAGAGTATTCTGCTTTTATTTCCAGATGCACCTTATGAACATCAACGCGAAATCCTATTTTTAAAAGAAACCAATGAGCATATTGCGATCTGGGAAGGTGAGAAATTGACAAAAGAAAGAGCTTTTGAAACATCGGGAATCAAATCAGTTATTTGGCTGCAAAATTTTCCGAAAACACTAAAAGAATTGATGTCGTTTGCAGATACTATTTATATTAATACAAATGAACATTACCGCGCAACTATCGAAACTGAAACGCGTGAAGCTAGATTTGTAAAATGGTGGAAAGACCAATATCCAGCACATCAAGTTGCAAAGAGCAACCCAATCTTACAGCGTCTTCGTTCTGTAAAAGAGCAGCAAGAATTAGATCTTATTCAGCATGCTTGTAATATTACGGAGAAAGGTTTTAGAAGAATTCTTCCTTTTGTAAAACCGGGCGTTACAGAATATGAGATTGAAGCAGAATTTATGCATGAGTTTTTGCGAAATAGATCAAAAGGTTTTGCCTATACTCCAATTATCGCATCTGGAAACAACGCAAATGTTTTGCACTATATCGAAAACAATCAAGAATGTAAAGCTGGAGATTTAATTTTATTTGATGTTGCAGCTGAATATGCAAATTACTCTAGTGATATGTCTCGTACAATCCCTGTTTCTGGAAGATACACCGAACGTCAGAAAGAGGTTTATAACGCTGTAAATCGTGTAAAAGAAGAAGCACAGACTATGCTTGTCCCTGGTGCAGATTGGAAACAATACCACGAAGAAGTTGGAAAAATTATGACTTCTGAACTTCTAGGACTTGGATTACTTGACAAAGCCGATGTGCAAAATGAAGATGCAGCTTGGCCAGCCTATAAAAAATATTTTATGCACGGAACTTCGCACCATATGGGTTTAGATACGCATGATTACGGAATTCTTACCGAGCCGATGCAAGCAAATATGGTCTTTACAGTGGAGCCTGGAATTTATATTCCTGAAGAAGGTTTTGGAATTAGACTTGAAGATAATTTAGTAATACAAGAAAGTGGCGCACCTTTAAATCTTATGGCAAATATTCCTATATTGCTCGAAGAAATTGAAGATTTAATGAACAGCTAAATTTTAGATATATACATTTAAAAGGTTTGAAAAGTGGATAATTAACTACGCTTTTCAAACCTTTTTTTAATATAAAAAATAAACTTTGGAAACAGTATTCTATAAAAATACCAAGATTAGTTTTACCGAATCAGGCAAAGGATCTGCTGTAGTTTTTCTACATGGATTTCTGGAAAACAAAAGTATGTGGGATCATTTCATTGCAGAATATGAAAAAAAATACCGTGTAATTGCTATTGATCTATTAGGACATGGAGAAAGTGAAAACTTAGGATATGTACATTCTATGGAAGAAAATGCAAAAGCTGTTCAGGCTGTTTTGACAAATTTGCGCATTAGAAAGTCGATTTTGGTGGGGCATTCCATGGGTGGTTATGTAAGTTTGGCTTTCGCCGAATTATTTCCAGACAACGTTCGATCTTTAATTTTGATAAATTCTAGCGCATCGGCCGATAGTGAAGAGAGAAAAGTAAACCGTGATCGCGCCATAAAAGCCGTGAAATACAATCATGACGCGTTTATCAGAATGGCTGTTGCCAACCTTTTCACTAACGACAATCAGCATAAACTCAAAAAAGAGATTGAGCATGTAAAACAAGAAGCTTTAAAAACTTCCTTGCAAGGTATTGTAGCCTCACTTGAAGGTATGAAAATAAGAAAAGACCGAGAGGTTCTTCTGCACTTCGGACCTTATCCTGTAACATTAATTTTGGGCGTTCAAGATACTGTTCTCAATTATGCCGATAATGCTGCGCAAGTTGAAGGAACAAGAGCTACACTTTTCAGCTTTCCTGACGGACACATGACACCAATAGAAAATCGCGAGGAACTATGTGAACTTTTGCTTCTATACTTTAAAAAGATTTGACC
This sequence comes from Flavobacteriales bacterium, assembly GCA_038243675.1. Lineage (GTDB taxonomy): Bacteria > Bacteroidota > Bacteroidia > Flavobacteriales > Flavobacteriaceae > Flavobacterium. Next base: position 4,308 of record JBBSQV010000125.1, on the reverse strand, counting down.
TCTTTCTCTGTAAACGGAATGTCTTTATTAAAAATTTCAAGTAATAGTTGAATTAGCTGCTCTTTATAACTTTCGAGAGTTTCCGCGTTCACAATTTGAGTTTCTACTTTTCCTTCTTTTACTTTTAATGGAAGGAATCCACTTTTCATATTCTTGAATGATATCACTCCTGCTTCCATTATTCGACCTTTTAATAAAGGTTCAAAAGTAAAAGCATACGCCAACACCTGAATTATCTTATCATTTTTAATGTCTAATACTAGATTATCCCAGCTGCGGAGACTTAGATTCGTCCCGAGAACTTTCCCCGTTTTATAATCTATAATTCGAACAACGTTATTTCTGAGCTCAATTCTATCTACTGAACCTCCAATTAGCACTGGAAATGGCAATAATTCTGATTCTAGAACTCTCTCAAATCGCTTTTCTAAAAACAAGATCTGAATAGATTCTCCGTTCTTAACTGCTTTTAGTTCAAGCTTTAAAAAATTTAAAATATGCCTTTTCGCAACTTCAAAAGCAAGAAGGTTTCGACCTTTTTTAATTTCTCCCTTTTTATAGATTTCCAGGAACTGCACGGCAACCTCATCATCAATTTTGGAAATGCATAACTGAATATCTTCTTCTGTTTGCACTTTACCAATTAAAGGTTTGTAGAGATTCGCCAAAGTTTCGTGAATAATTGTACCTAATGTATTAAGTGCAATATTCTCTTCGACATCTTCGATATCTCGTATCGACAGTATCTTCTGAAAATAAAACTGCATCGGATTGCGAATATAACTCGTCAATGCTGAAGGTGAAAAACCTTTATCAGCAATTTCAGCCAAACGCTTCATTACATTTTCAGTCTTTTCAATGACGAAATCTTTTGACGCAACTTCGGGCACATACGGACTATAAATTTCATTATTCAAATTGTGCAGTGGCTTCTTCTCTACTTGAAGTTGGGTGATGAAACGGCTTTTTTCGCCGCCGTCCATGCCTTCACTTTCAGTATTATATATCAAGTAAACGTTCTTAGCTCGCTGCAGCAAATGATAGAAGTGAAAAGTATAAATAGCATCTTTCTCCTTAAATGTAGGAAGACCTAATTCTTTCTTGACATCATAAGGTATAAATGAATTCTGAGATTTCCCCGCTGGAAATTTACCTTCATTCATTGACGTTATAATGACCGTATCAAAATCCAAGACACGAGTTTCAAGAACACCCATAAGTTGTAAACCTTCGAGAGGTTCGCCTTCAAATGAAACTTCAGCAAGATCAATTACTTGTTTATAGATGGACGTTAGAGTTCCTATGGTGTTGCTACTATCATAACCACTAAAGTAGTTACTAATTTTATTGAGAACTTTAAAAATGGAATATATAAAAGCCTTGGTCAACTTCTCTTGATTCGTATCAGACGTCAAAGTTTCTTTTAGCGTAAGCAGTAAAACAGAAAGATTTTCGATTACCTCTAGAGCGCCATTGTCCCATTTATTAAATAAAAATTGAAACAAAGAATTCCCTTCGCCCTGAATTGAAATAATCGTTTGATGTGCGATAAATGTGAAGTTATTTTTACGAATATCTCGGACTAAATTTTCTGCTTCCGCATTTGCCGAAATCAATGGATGCGTTAATACATCGACTACATCTTTATAATAAAACACATAAGATTTTGGATTTCGAGCTAGCGCGTTGCTATGCATTTTAAACAACTTCGAAATTAGAATCTGAACAGGATTATTTTTTCCCGAATATCCCATTGTAATATTGAGACGATCTACTTGTGAAGGAAGCGCATGAAGTACTGGAAGTAGGAGATTTTCATCACCCAAAACCACCGCCACTTTATTGAGAGTAGTTACATCGTCGTCCGTGATACTCTCCAGAATGCGACCAACTATTTTGGCTTGACCAATAGATTTGGACGTACCGATTACCTGGATATTTTTCTCTTGCGAAAAATCATCAAAAATCCATTCAAAAGAATTTGATTTATAATGTTTCCAAGAATCCTTAAACCTTCGGACAAAGAGTCCAGCGTCGTGCTGTCTATCCTTTATAAATGCTTGATCAATATCCCAAAAAATCTGCGCTTTGTCGGCAGCAATTAGATGTTGAATAATCACTTCTTCGGCAGCGTTCAGTGCATTGAATCCTGCAAATACGTAATTCACTTCGTCAGCAGATGATTTGACAAATTGATTAATATTAGCGACAGCCTCTCTATAAATTAGTCCCTGATAACCGACTTTTTTCTCTTTTAGGTGAATATATAATCCTCGGTAATATTCAATGAGTAGGTTGTAAAACTTTAGATATTTTTCAATGAGTTTTGTTCGCTTTTCTGCATCTACGGACCAGTGTTTGAGATCTTCAATATCTTTTAAATAAGACAATACGTGATCTGGATTTAGTAGATATCTATCAATCTCATTAAAATCTTGAAGAATTATTTTGGCCCAATTTGCAAATTGTTCAAAAGTTTCTTTTTTATCAACAGGTACAATTGAGGTATACACTTCAAAGAATTCAAATAGAAGTTCAATTGAATCTATGGTTCTAATGCCAGCTACATCTTGAATAAAATCTTCTATGCTAATAATATTAGGGGCAAAAACATTCTTATCTATTTGCTTTTTAAAGGCTTCAATAAGAAATACTCTAGCTCTTTTATTAGGAAGAACAATTGTAATATTGTCAAAATATTCAGTATCGCCCGCCAAAAGTTTTGTGGCTAATTGCTCGAGAAAAGGAGTGGATGTCATATTATAAATATAAAAAAAACGCCCCATAAATGGGGCGTTTCTATAACTTATTTACAAAGAGAATTATTCTTTGATTAGCAATACCTCAACACGTCTGTTGTTAGCTTTACCTTTAGCAGTTTTGTTAGTATCGATTGGTTTAGTTTCACCGTAACCAGTAGAGTTTAGTCTGCCAGTGTTGATTCCATTTTCAATCAAGTAATTTTTAACTGCTGCTGCTCTATTTTCAGAAAGCGTTTGGTTAAGTTCGTTAGATCCATCACTATCAGTATGACCTTCGATCATAAATCTAGATTCTGGGTACTCGTTAAGAATATTTGAAATATTTTTCAATACTGGAAGAGTAGAATCTTTGAAAGATGCTTTACCACTGTTAAACAAGATAGTTTTAGCGTAAGCATTCAATTTCATTACGTGCTCTTCAGTCATTTCAGGACAACCGTTGTTTGCAACAGTACCTTTAACGTCTGGACATTTGTCATCTTTGTCAAGAACTCCGTCTCCGTCTGTATCAGGCCAAGGACAACCATTATTTTCTTTTGGACCTGCTTCGTTAGGACATTTGTCATCTTTGTCAGCAATTCCATCTCCATCAGCATCTGGACAACCTCTAAGAGATTTCAAACCAGCAACATCTGGACAGTCATCATCAATATCACGTACTCCGTCTCCGTCAGTATCAGGACATCCACCCATTTCAACAGTACCTGCTTCTAATGGACAATCATCTTCTGAATCTTGGATTCCGTCTCCATCAGTATCAGGACAACCTTGGAATTCTTTTAATCCTGGAACATCTGGACAAAGATCATCTTTATCATAGATTCCGTCACCGTCTGTATCTTTACCACCAAATTTGAAAGTAAGACCAGCAAAGTGCTGCATATGATTAGGAAAATTAGCTCTGTTATCTTCAAAACCATGCTTATATGTAGACTGGAAAGAAAGACCAACATTTTCTGTAAACCAGAATGCAAGACCTAATCCTCCGTTTGCAGTACCTTGAGCTGCATCTCCGAACCAAGTATGACCACCACCAACATGGATAGATGGATCAAACCATTTAGAGCCAATAAGCTCCATAAAGCTATATTTAATAACTCCGTCAACTGCGTAATAGTTTAAATCACCAGGATTTGTAACTACGTAATCCGTAGATGGAGAGACGCGCTCGTTTACGAATTTGTCAATTTTATTTACTGATCCAGTTACTCCAAAAGAGAAACCACTACCAATGTATCTAGATACGTTTAGGTAAGTTACAGATGGAAGAATATTCCAGTTGTCTTTCGCATTGAAATACTGAGAGAACTGATCTTCAACATTTGATGCGGCACTAAACCTAGTGTCGACAGCATTCGCTCCGAATGTTATTGCCCACTTATTATTGTCGTCTTGAGCTTGAGAGCTCAATCCAGCAAAAATGAATGCAGCAGCAACAAATTTGTTTAAATGTTTCATACTTGATTTTATTTTTTAGTTACAAAGTTATGCGACAAAAGTAATGTCTTAAATAATACCAACAAAGGCAAATGTTAAAAAATAACAT
>JBBSQV010000124.1:0-7508 GCA_038243675.1 Flavobacteriales bacterium | reverse complement strand
CTGGGTGTAGTAGTTTCCTTGTGTCAGAACTGGTAAAGCATAGGTATTTGGTGAACAGATTGAAACATCTGCAATAGGTGTTAAAACAATTGCATCTACAATAGATACAGTGAAGCTTGCTGCTGCCGTACAATCTGGAGTAGTCCCAGTTGAAGCAAATACATAAACTGTCTGATCTGCTGTAATAGCTGTCCCTGCTGGAATTTGCGTTCCTGCTCCATTTGCGTCTGTAAAGTAGTTTCCTACCTCTAAGTTTGGCAATGTGTACGGTCCACAAGAAACCACATCTGCAATAGGTGCGATAACTGGTGTAGGTGTTACAACAACTTCAAATGACTGCTCTGCTGTACAAGTGCCTGATACTGCATAAACAAAAACCGTTTGAGTAGTACTAACAGTGTCACCAGCAAATAATGCTGTACCGCCACCTAGAGTAGCTGTAAAGTAATTCCCCTGTGTCAAGGCTGGTAAAGTGTATGAATCACAAACAGAAACATCTGCTGGATCATCAAGAACAATATTGCTTACAACTGTTAATATAAAGCTTTCAGAAGAAACACATCCTCCAAAGTTTACAGTAACTTCATAAACTCCGGCCGCACTAACATCAATTGAACTTGTAGTTGCAGCAATTGCTACACCATCTAAAGTCCAAGTATATGTTGCATTTGCTAGATCAAAATTAATTGGAGTAACCGCAATTGTTTGAGTATCGCCATCACAAATCGTAGCATCTGCTGGCAATGTAAACTGTGCACTTAAATCCTGAACTTCAATCTGGAAGCTAGTAGTTAAGAAACACCCACCTAAAACTGCCTCTACTCGAGCGTAAATTGTTTGCGGATTAGAAACATTTTCGTAAGCTGTTGCTGTTAATGCGTTTGCATTAGCGATTGCATCAGCCTCAGAAATATGATATGTAACTATATAGTCAGCAGATCCATTAGTAAGATTTACATCGTTTTGAGTAAGATCAAAAATAGCCGTATTAACTGCACACATATATAAAGTCTCTGGTGTACCTATATTAACTTGCGGGTAAAATTCTACAACTATAGAATCTGAACCACCACAACTAGTTCCAAGATAAGTAGCATCAACACTATAAGTTCCTGCAGTTTCAACGTTTAAAGTTGATGTAGTTGCTCCAGGAATTTCAACACCATCAACACTCCACTGAATGTTAAACAATGTTGTATCTAATAAAGAGTTCAATACAATGCTCTCTTCACTACATAATGCAGTTCCTTCAACAATAAGAAGATCTTTTCCAAGATTAACTCCTCCTAAACCAAAACTTCCACCTTTAAGGAATACTGCAGAATCAAATTGAGTATCTGAATAATCTGCGATGGCAAGCTTAATATGGTATTGTTGACCAGGTATAACTGCAGAACTTGCAACTAATGGAATTGTTATTCCATTAAAATCGATCGGTGCACTTAATGGATCAGATCCAGGATTTTGATAGTACGTTCCAAACATATCTGCATTGACAGATTCACATCCGCTATTATACAAATTGTCTCTAATTGTAGTTACCGAAATTGGATCACCATTAGGCAATACCGCAAGGTTTGTACTTACTCCAGTTGCCACATTTGTAAGTATAAATCCAAATACATCTGTGTATCCACATTGAAAAGTTCCATACTCTTCTGAAGCAAATAAGAAATCGAAAGAAATAAAATCAATTAGAGGAACGAAATCGAACTCTAAAACTGTTGCATTCTTAGTCGGCTGAAATTGTCCAAGAGGTGCTATAATAGCCTCAAGATCTGCATCTCCCTCCCATAAAAAATCACCATCACTTAAATTAGTATCATTAGGACCAACTGCTTTTGTAGCTTTTCCTGTTGATAAGATAATACCGTCGTCAAAAGGGAAAGATGATCCGTTTTTCTGGAAATAACCGATTCCATTATCAGATCCAAAATCAGAACCTGTTGATGATGTAACATTAGAGATATTAGCACAATTGCTATTAATAAAAATTTCTTGAATTAATTGTGCTGGTGTATATTGATTATCTGTTACGGTAATTGCAGTTGCAACTATTCCAATACATACATCAAAATTCACTACTTGATTCGGGATACTTCCCCAGCTAAAAACACGTATTTTATACACCTCACCTGGTGTAAGGCTTTCAGCTAAACTATCGTTGTCATCGCTACAATACATTTGTGTCAACGATCCGCATTGATCACCGCTATAAACTATATGAAATAAATCAACAGTAGTTCCAACAATATTATTTAATTGAATAGAATGAGTCGCAGCTACAGCAGTAAATGAGAACCAAACGTCATCGGTTGCAGTTCCTTCACAACCATTTGCTTGATTAGATGCCGTCGCACCAGTAAGACTACCACTAGCAGTTAAAGTACAATTTTGATTAAGATTAACCGGTACAACAGTAGCTGTATCACAGTTATCATTTGTAATTAGAGTATAAAAAATACGAGGTCCTGTCCAATCACTTTTTGAAGTAGAAGAACAAACTGCGCGTACATAAAATTCGTAAGCTGTTGCGCTTGTCAAATTTTCTGCTAAATATGGACTTGCAGCAGATATTCCAACAGTCGCATCCGTTGGAGCAGCAGAACCTGCAGGCAAAATCACTACTTCCCATTCAGTTGCTGATGATGTTTCAGCCCAGCTTAAAACTGCTGTTGTTTGAGTTATAGAATTAGCCGCTAGCGCAAATGGTTTTGGACATTCACTCGGCACACAGTTTACAGTTCCTGTAAATAAAACTTCACCTTGTAAATCTGTACCGTAAGGATGATTAAAAACCACCTCATTTGATGCATTTTGAATAGAAATCGCGATTTCTTGAGGTTCATAACCAACATTATTCCAAAATAATGTAAAAGGTTGATTATTACATAGTGGAACCGTAACTGTTAATGGACCAGGCCCAACTAAGTAATCTGGACCTACTAGTAAAGCAACCTCAACACCATTTTGTAGCACTGACATTGTGTTATTGTTCCATCCATAAGGATATTGAGAACTCATCGTAAACGTGTAGTAACATAGCTCCGCAAGAGGGCAACTTGTCGTAATTCCTGAAACAGGTCCTGCCCAAGTACTAAAATCGTTCCCATCACAAACTGCTCTTACGTAAAAATCATAAGCTGTACCTGCTATAAGTCCTGTGTAAGTATATGAAACTGCAGTTGCAGTTTGCCATTCTGTTGTTGTAGCAGTTGGAGCTGGAGAACCAGCAGGAACAGCAATAACATTCCAAGAAGTTTCTAATCCTCCAGCTGTCCATCCTAATACTGCTGTAGTATCAGATTTTCCGTAAAGTGTAAAACTTGTTGGTTTAGGACAAGTCGGTAAAGTTTTGAAAGGAGGAGAAACTTGAGACCATGGATTTGCACCGGCTGTAGAACAAACAGCTCTCACATAATAAACATAATTTGTATCTGCAGTTAATCCTGTAATAGTATAAGGATAGGTTGCAGTAGTTGCAGTTGGAATAGTCGTTGCAGTTGGTGCAGGCGAACCTACAAGTACAGCAAAAATTTCCCATAATGTTGGCACAACTGGACCGTTTGGAGTCCAACTTAATGTCGCTCCATCTGTGGTAGGGTTTGTAATTACTAGGTTTAATGGTGGTAAACACAATTCATTAGCACAGTCAACAAATCCAGTAAACAACAAGGTGTTTTTAACTCCAGTTTCTGCAGGTTTTGTGTAAACTACTTGTCCAAATGAATTGGTAATAGACACAGAAACATCAGCTGCAGAAAAACCACCCTCATTCCAGAATAGTTCAAATGGTAAGTTATTACACAATGGAACCGTGATAGATTGAGGTGTAGTTCCTTGAGCAGCCGTCGGGCCATCAAGAATTGCTACAACAATTCCGTTTTGAGTAACGGTCATTGTATTTCCTGTCCAGCCGTCACCGTAAGAATCTCCAACTATAAAAGTAAAGTTACACTGATCTGCCGCTAAGCATAAAAGAGTATTAAATTTAAATTTAGGTGTAATTGTACTAGAATCTGTAGGAGAACACACTGCTTGAACGTAAAAATCATAGCTAGTTGCTGCAGTAAGTGTTGTAAGTGGCAAAGAATTTATTGTCACTGGAATCCATCCTGGAGTTGTAACAGTAGGAGCTGGAAGTCCAGCTTCTTGATAGAACACTTTCCAACTAGTTTCTGACGCACCAGCTGTCCAGCCTAAAGTAGCTGAAGTCATATCGACATTCGTTACCATTAAGTTAGTTGGTTTAGGACAAGTTGGTAAAGTCGTAAAAGCTGTTGATGCTGGAGACCAAGGACTTGTAACGTCTGGTCCACAAACAGATCTTACATAATATACATAAGCTGTATCAGCTAATAATCCAGTTATTGTATAAGGATTAGTTGTAGCCGTCGCTGTTGGTGTAGAAGTTGCAGTTGGTGCAGGAGAACCTTGTTCAACAGCAAAAATTTCCCATGATCCTGAAGGAGCTCCATTTGATACCCAAGAAAGTATTGCTCCATCTGTAGTAATTCCAGTTGCAGCAGCTACAGAAAGAGGTGCTAAACAAGCTGGAGTATCACAATCTACAATTCCTGAATACAATAGCGTATTTGCAGATCCTATTCCGCCTGGTTTATTATAAATTGTTTGTCCGAAAGTATTTTGAATACTAATAATTACTTCTGAAGGATAATCTCCAGGAGCATCCCAAAAAAGTTCAAATGGTCCAGCACATAATGGTACTGAAACCTCAACTGCTGCAGTTCCTTGATCTGCGGTAGGACCAGTAAGTACTGCTAGTGTAACACCATCTTGGATGACGTTCATTGTACCACCACCCCATCCATCACCGTAGCTATCTTTCATCGTAAAGATGTAGTTACATCCACTAGCACAAGCTGTAGTATTAAATACATAAGGACCTACCCAAAGGCTATAAGTTCCATCACCACAACTAGCACGAACCCAGTATTGGTAGGCTGTTCCAAGTTCTAATGCAGTTCCACTACCAGTCAAGGCAGTCGCAGAATAATTTGTATTTGTAGTAGTTACAGTTCCTGCTGTAGTAGGAATTGGAGATCCAGCAGTCTGAATTGCAATTTCCCAAGAAGTTGCTCCCGAAGGATTTCCCCAAGATAAATTTGCAGATGTTGGACCACTTCCAGTAGCTGTTAAGTTCGCTGGAGGCGCACAATTAAAAGGCTGTAAAGTAAGTGTATAAGCAAAAGTTTGAGCAGTTGCGTTTGTAGAAAGAACAATTATATATGTTGTTCCAGCGGTAACCGCTAAACTCTCAATTACTCTAATGCTATTTTGAGGATTTGCAACCCCAGCAACACAACTTATGCCCACGTTTTCACATCCAGCATAAACAAACATTCCAGAATATCCTGTACTAGGAGTCATTTCAATTTTTACAAAACCATTTATTGTAGGTGTGTAAGAATAGAAGACATCGTTTCCAGTCATATAATTTCCGCCCGCAGTGGTACAGTTTGACGCTTGTTGAATATCCGTAGTATCACCGTATGCCACAGTATTATCTGTAGTTGTATATGGAGTTCCTGGAGGAATAACGATTGGCGAATTACAAGTAAATCCTGGAGATGATGTCGAGAAGCTAAAAGGTCCAACCCATTCACTTGGATTATTTCCTGCACATATTGCACGAACATAAAACTTATACTGAGTTGTTGGTTGAAATGGAGCTATTGGATTAGTTGTTCCTGTAGCTTGAAACGAAGTCCCAGTAACAGCGGTACCTATTGTACCTAATGTCGCTGAGAACGGAAGTACTTGAATTTCAAAATTATTAGCGTTTCCTGGATTTAACCAAGATAGTGTTGCTGAGTTCTGTGAAATATTAGTAGCGGCTAAACCTGTTGGATCTAAACACTTTTCAACGATTCTTACATCGTCTACCAGCCATTTATCTCCGCCTATACTAGCTCCGAGCTGCGTATACTCCATCACAAATGCTACATATATTTGATTTGTGGGAGAAGCAAATGCAGACAAGTCTACACTTTTTTCTTCATAGATATTGTAAGTAGCTGTAAGCTGATCTTCATTCCATTCCTGTACCAAAGTATAAGCCGCAGGATTTGTTTGAGAAGTTGTAGAAACCATTATTTTAAAAATAGTTCCTTGATTTCCATTCTGTAATGTGCGCGTCCAGAATTTAAGTTCACCATTCGTTGGAATAGTTACTAGTGGAGTCGCAAGATAGTCTTGAGATGTATTGCCCATCCCAATGTTCTCGTTGTTAATATAGGCAGCATTTGCTCCCCCATTTACAAGTGGCGGTGTTGGCGGCGTGGTAACACCACTATTAACGCCCCAACTGCGATAGGTGCCGACTCCATTGTCGAAAACACCCCAAGTACCAGAACCCAAAACCCACTGCTTTGTAGCAAGGTCGGGGAGGGTACTGCCTTCAAATCCCTCGGAGAATTGCGCGAATCCTGCTAAAGAGAAGAATAGCGTTAAAATTAATAAAGTAATTTTTTTCATAAAATGAAAATTTTAATGAATAATTCGTTAAAAAAAAGGTTAAGCCGTAAATTTAAGATTTTTTTTGGAAGTTGGAAATTTTTAGAGGATATTAACAATTGCAAGAAACCTCCTAAAAGTTAATTGTTATATTTGCCTCTAAATATCTACAATGCCTACAAACTCTCTTAAAAAAATATACTTTGCATCAGATCAACATTTTGGTGCGCCAACATCTGAGCTAAGTAGGCCAAGAGAACAAAAGTTTATACTGTGGTTGGATGAAATTAAAATAGATGCCGAAGCAATTTTTTTATTGGGAGATCTTTTTGATTTTTGGTTCGAATATAAAAAAGTGGTCCCGAGAGGCTTTATCCGTGTTCTTGGAAAATTAGCCGAATTAAGAGACAGTGGAATTCCAATCTATTTTTTTGTAGGAAATCACGATTTGTGGATGGACGATTATTTCCAAACCGAATTAAATATTCCAGTTTATCACGATAATAAGGAGTTTGAATTTTTCGGCAAAACGTTTTTAATTGGACACGGCGACGGAAAAGGACCTGGCGATATGGGATACAAAAGAATGAAGAAAGTTTTTACAAATCCTTTTTCAAAATGGCTGTTCAGATGGCTTCATCCTGATATAGGAGTTTCATTAGCACAGCATCTCTCGGTGAAAAATAAATTAATTTCGGGAAGTGACGATGTAAAATTTCTTGGAGAAGAAAATGAATGGTTGGTTCAATATGCCAAACGAAAACTCGAAACAAAACATTACAATTACTTTATTTTCGGACACAGACACTTGCCAATGATCATCAATGTTGATAAAGAATCTGAATATATAAATTTGGGTGATTGGATTGGATATTTTACCTATGGCGTTTTTGATGGAGAGACATTCGAATTGAAAAAATTTGAATCTTCTATCTAATATCTGACAATCGCAATTGAACCGTCACTTCGCCTTTATACTCATTTTCATCAATACAAAACGCAGCTTCAAAAGGTTTTCTGTTTTTGATATT
>JBBSQV010000123.1:0-7561 GCA_038243675.1 Flavobacteriales bacterium | reverse complement strand
TCGAAACCAGTTGGAGAAGCATTATTTAAATATTTTTCTAGAAATTCAAGTGATTTTGGGCTAAGAATGCTATCAGTCATCGTGTTTTTTTTGCTAATTTAAAGATTTGGCATCAGACTTGCCAACAGATTGCATAATTTTGGCTTAAAATTCCTATTCTATGAAAGGCATCTATCTTGTAATTTTTTTAATTTTCGCGACTCAAATTCAGGCTCAAGTGCAGTCGAGAGATAGTCTTTTGGTTGATTATGATGCGGTAGAAAACGACAGTTTATTGGCACAAATTTTCGAACTTGAAGAAGTAATTATTTATAGAAATAAGCTTGATGCAGTGGCTGCCAAGGATTTTTTACTCTTGCAAAATCGCGTTTATGTGGTCTATCCGTATGCGAAAATTGCGGCAGATCGACTTACGATTCTCAATGCTACGATGGACAAAATGCAGACTGCGAAGGAAAAGCGTAAATACTTTAAGATTGTTGAAACATATATTGAAGATGAGTTTACTGGAAAGCTTAAAAAGTTATCCCGCAAGCAAGGTCAAATTCTGGTCAAGCTGGTTTATAGACAGACTGGAATTACACTTTTTGACCTAGTAAAAGATCACAAAAGCGGGTGGAAAGCATTTTGGGCAAGTAACACCGCCAAGTTATTTGATATCGATATAAAACGCGGCTACGATCCATATTCTGTCAACGAGGACTATTTGATTGAGACCATTTTGCAACGCGCATTTGATTCTGGCCGCCTTCCTAATCAAGCTCCTGCGATGCCGATTGACTTCAATAATCTGGATGAACATTGGCACGAAATGAAGAAAGTAGAGAAGAGTAAGTAGTTTTTTTTGGAGCTAATCGCGCTGTTCTCTACAATTTGCTCCCAAAATTTCTAGATTTTTTAGGCCTGTAAGGAGCTTCCGTTGGTCGCTCTTACAATCCTAAAAATCTAAAGAAATTTTTTGGAGCAAGATTTGCTTCGCCAGTTCGCTTTGCTCGTGTCCGTTACCATCACGGCTATGGGTTGAGGGTTTGCAAGAACAATATTTTAAAAAAGAAATTAATACTTTTAAGAAATATAATAGTAGATCTAATCAAAAATAAGAGTGGCTTTATGCACACCATTTCATCAAGATTCCGTGCTCTTTTTATTGGCAAAATTGTCTTTTTGGCAATTATAGCTATGGGAATAATAATCTTTTTTGTAAGCCTTTTCGTGGATTTAAATAGCACTAGTAGTCACATTACCATGGCACTAATTTTATGCCTAATCATTGTCCTGTCATTTATAGCTATTTCTAGAATTCTTGCGGTTATGAAGATAAATATTTTGCAAGATAAACTGGAAGTCTTTTCTTTTTTTGGTAAGAAAACAGAAATCCTCTTTTCTGATATTACAAAAATTGAAATTAAAAAGGTTGTGCTAAGATCAAGAGCAGGAAATATCACGGATGGTTATCATATTAGTATTTTAATTCTCAAGAACGGAAAAAGTTTTGAGATTTCGCCTGATGAATTTGAGAAGTATAGTGATATGATGGCTGCGATTGTGAGTAGAAGAAATTCGTAATTTTTTCTTTTATTTACAATAAAAAAGTAATGCCATTCACTTTTGCTCACCCCGCGATAATTTTACCATTTACCTACTTGCCCAAACGTTGGTTTTCTATAACGGGACTAATAATTGGAAGTATGACACCCGATTTCGAATACTTTATTAGGATGAATGTGCAGAGCATTTACAGCCATACATTTTGTGGAGTTTTCTGGTTTGATTTGCCATTGGGAATTCTATTAGCTTTCATTTTTCATAATATTATACGTAATCGTCTTTACGAAAACTTACCTCTTTTTTTGAAATCGCGATTTTCTGAATTTTCTAGTTTCAACTTTAATAGCTATTTCAAAAAGAAGTGGCTTGTAGTTGTAATTTCTGTACTAATTGGCGCTTTCTCGCATATTCTCTGGGATAACTTTACACACGAAACAGGATATTTTGTAAGTATTTTACCATCCTTGTCGGAGATTGTTTCTCTATTTGGCCATCAAATTCCAATCTATAAAATCTTACAGCACGGCAGCATTTTGGTCGGAGGAGTGGTGATTATTATTGCTGTTCTGAATATGGAAAAAGATACAAATATTAAACCAACAATCAACTTAAAATATTGGATGTGGGTTGCAACAATCTGCATTCTTATTCTTGTTACAAGATTTGCTGTGGGTTTAAATTACAAACTTTATGGACAAGTAATTGTAACAGCGATTTCTGCTTTTTTAATAGCTTTGATCGTTACTCCTACTGTTTTAAGTAGAATTAGAAAATGATCATCACTTTTTAATGCACACCTTTGAAAGTTCTTTCTACAAATTCTATATTTCTCTTATATTTACAGTAAAACGAGCTTGATTGAAGTACAGCTTGGATAATTAGAAAATAAATGAAAAAGATAATTTTTATTAGTGTCGCATTAAGCGTTTTAAGCTGCGCAGAGATAGAGAAAAAACCAGAAAGCTCGACGGCCGAAATCGATAGTTTAAATACTAAAATTGAAAACCTAAAAAACGAAAATAGTTCTCTGAGAAAGGACTTAATGGACAAAAGTGCCGAAACTAATTATTGGTACGCCAACGATTTCGAAGGTCGCAAACTTATGGATCAAGGAATTATAAACCCTTCAGAATATATCGCAGATCAGCTCAAAGAGCAGCCACAGGTCATTCCGATGAAAGCAGTTTTGGGTGGAACAATGCATTTTCTGAATGTTCAGATTTTAGGCCGTGATTGGATTATTGCCGATTATGAAGACGGTCACGTAATGGGAAAAGCAATTTTTAAATATAAGGTTAGCAAAGACGGAAAAGTAGATTTCGAATTAATTTCACAAGAAGCGCAATAATTTCAAAACCACTATTTATGAAGTATTTATTTCTTTTCTTAATCTTAACTGCTTGTGCTCCAAAAGGAAAAACATCAAATGTAAAAGTTGATATTCAGAATTATGTTGATGATGCCATTGCCAAAGGTATTATAGATGAATATCCAATTTATTTCCACAATGAGTTTTCAGTAAAACAGCTTTCGAGAGAAGGGATGAAGAATAAAGTGTATAAAGGAGTCGAACTTAATAAGCTGTTTCTAGTTCCTAAAAAATGTGATGTGGCAGTAGAAATTTGGGGCGATAGAGCTCAAAATGGGGTAATTATTCATAAAGATGGTGCTATGAAAAAGCCTATAAATAGAAGAGTTAGATATGTTTACGATGGACTGGAAATTACTGCTACGGATAGGGACACAATTAATATAGACCTAATTCAAAATGTCATTTATATTAACTTGGAGAGAATGAATAAAGATTTCTGTTTTATAAGCTCCGTTCGCTAAAAGTTTATCATGTTACTTCGTACAGTAGACTGAAAAGAGATTCTTATTTAATACAAAAATTATATTTAGTTGTTTATATTTGAAATTGAAACAATAAAAAACACAACATTATGAATATTACATTAGAGCAAGCTGAAAAATTAATTGCAGCAGCAAAAGAAAAAGCGGTAGCTATCGACACTAAAATGAATATTGCAATCGTAGATGGAGGAGCAAATTTGGTCGCTTTTGCACGTATGGACGGAGCTTGGTTAGGTTCTGTTGATATATCAATCAAAAAAGCAAAAACTGCCCGTTTCTTTGATATGAATTCTGGAAGTATCGGCGAATTGTCTCAGCCAGGTGGTTCTCTGTATAATATTGAACATTCAAATAATGGACTGATTACTTTTCCAGGTGGGATTCCGTTAAAAAATAAAGATGGTGAAATAATTGGCGCAATCGGTGTAAGCGGAAGCATCGTTGAAAACGATCACGCAGTAGCTGAAGCAGGAGCATCTGCACTATAATTTATAGAATAGAGCAGGAGAGAGGATAATTATCTGATAATTATCCTCTTTTATTGTTAGTAAAGCTCGTTAAAACTGTATAATTATATTCTATATATTAGGTCTTGAAAAATCTGATAAATTATGAAAGTCGAATTCCAAGAAAAGCAAAAATTCACACAATGGTGGTTGTGGCTGGTTCTAATTATGACGGCGTCTGTTCCTTTTGTCGAGTTGTTTAGACAACTTTTCTTAGCTCATAAATTTAAAGATAATACTATTGTCGACTCGTCGATGGTTATTTTTTGGGTCTCTATGGCGGTCGTCATTATTCTTTTTTTTAATTATGAATTTAAAAACTGAAATTGATCAAAAGGAAATCCGCATGAACTTTTTTCCTTTCATCAAAAAAAGAATTGAATGGAAAGATGTCAAGAAAGCCGAAGTACTAAACTACGGTTTTGTTGGAGGTTGGGGAATTAGATTATTCACAGATTACGGCACAATCTACAGCACAAAAGGCAATAAAGGTCTTGCATTGGAACTGCAAAGCGGCAAGCGACTCGTTATTGGAACTCAAAAAGAAGCAGAACTCAATCGAATAATTGAGAAAATTCAATCGGTAAACGAATAATCTTTTTCATCATCTTAATTTCTTTCGGCGAAAGCCAACACTTCCTTATTTTTAAAATTTAATATAAAATTATCATCAGGAATTCTTCTAGCTTATACCTTTATCGTAATATTGCAATATAGATATATCTACAATGGGCACTACAAAAACAGAACATTTCACAGAAGAACAAAATGAGCTTGCAACTCTTGCAAAAGCACTTGGACATCCCGCTAGAATTGCAATTATCGATTACTTAGCAAGTGTTGATACCTGTATTTGCGGCGATATTGTCAAAGAAGTGCGTCTGGCGCAGCCAACAGTTTCTCAGCATCTTAAAGAATTGAAGAATGCTGGACTTATAAAGGGAAGCATCGAAGGAAATGCGATTTGCTACTGTATTGATGAAAAAGCTTTAGAAAAAATCAGCGATTATATCAACGATACTTTTGTGAATGTACTGAAAAGAAATACTTGCTGTTAATAATAAAATTTTAGAAAAGATGACAAATAACGACGAAATTAAAGAAATGGTAAAGCAAAAATATAGCGAAATTGCTTTACAAGATCAGGACACAAATGCAAGCTCTTGCTGCGGTAGTGGAGGTTGCAGCACCGAAGTTTACAATATAATGAGCGATGAGTACGATCATTTAGAGGGATATACGGCAGTTGCGGACTTAAAATTAGGATGCGGGTTACCAACAGAATTTGCCAAAATTCAGGCTGGAAATTTGGTTGTAGATTTAGGTAGTGGTGCTGGAAACGACTGCTTTGTGGCAAGACACGAAACTGGCGAAACTGGAAAAGTTATCGGAATAGATTTTACCGAGGCGATGATTGATAAGGCCCGAACTAACGCCGAAAAACTAGGTTTTAACAATGTCGAATTTAGATTGGGTGATATCGAAAGCCTTCCTATTACTGCAAATGTTGCCGATGTGGTAGTCAGTAATTGCGTGATGAACCTCGTTCCAGACAAGCCAAAAGCATTTGCAGAAGTTTTCAGAATTCTAAAATCTGGTGGTCATTTCAGCATTTCGGATATTGTTTTAACTGGCGATTTGCCGGAAAAAATTAAGAATGCCGCCGAAATGTATGCTGGTTGCGTGGCGAGCGCTATAATGAAGGATGATTATTTGCAGATTATTAAAGATGCTGGTTTCACAAATATCACACTGCAAAAGCAAAAACCAATTATCGTTCCCACGGACATATTAAAAAATTACCTGTCGGAAGACGAAATAAACACCTATAACTCGAAGCCCACCAATATCTTTAGCATCACCGTTTATGCGGAGAAGCAGGCATCTTGTTGCGCACCAAATTGCTGTTAGCAGAATTTATTAGAAAAATATACCATCCCAACTGATTTCTTAGTTGGGATTTTTTTTGGCAGCTATTTGCTTCGCCGTTCGCTGTTAGGAGCTCGGGTTCACTATTCTCTACAATCCGGCGTGAGCATTTGTCGTAGTAGTGGCAGGATCCCCATTGTTATCGGACCGTTCGTTGTTCTTTCCGGCTACTGCTGCGAAAAGGCAAATCTCCACGCCAGGATTTGCTACGCCCGTTCGCTTTGCTCAAATCCGTTACTATCAGAGCTGAAACCTCGATGCACAACAACATTTGGTTTTCTACGTTGAAAATCTGGCTCAGTTACATCGAGATGACCCCTTATTGTAGCCCAGGGTTTCTACCCTAGGTTTGTAAATCAAATTGCACATCAAAGTCCCATCGGGACGGCCCTTATAAAACGCAAAATTTGTGACACTACGACAATTAAAATTATATTCGGTACAATTCAACCAGAGATTTATTTTTCTGAAATCGATTTACAATAATGAAATGTTGTGGGAACACACATCGAAAATCATTTATATGTCTATCATCTAACTGCGTACTTATAATCCCGTCCCTACGGGACTCTCTGCTCGATCGTAATCTTGTTTACCCGCAGCTAAAACAGCGGGTTACAATAATGCCGTCCCTCTGGGACTTTACTTTGTTATTAAATTTCTATGTTACGTTTTAATTGCAAGGAAATTACTTGGATGCATAAGGGATAACTTGAAGTCCTGATTTCCATAAGCGAACACATGAATTTTTAAAACTTTCAATTTAAAACTTTGATTTTTCTTTCCTATAAATTACCAATCTTTAACCCCAAGTCAGTCCCATCGGGACGACCCTTATTATAGCCCACGGTTTCAACCGTGGGTTTATTAAAATGGATTAGACTCCAAGTCCCATCGGGACGACCCTTATAAAAACGCAAAATTTGCGAAGCCACGACAATTAAAATTATATTCGATACAATCCAACCAGAGATTTATTTTTCCTGATCGCTTAATTATAATCCCGTCCCTCCGGGAACTCTCTGCTCGATCATAATCCTGTTTACCCGCAGTTAAAGCTACGGGCTACAATAATGTTGTCCCTCAAGGGAGTTGTACTTTATTGGTTCTGCCTTTCGAGCATTCAATCTTCCTATATTTTGATTATTTCATTCCACCAACCTTTCAATTTTTAAATGGTTTAATCTTTAAATGAGCACTTTACAAAATAATCGCATTTTATTATAATTTAATCTTGTTTATCTACAAAGAAGCCGTAGTTTTGCACCCGCAATCACAGGCAAGTTATTTGAAATATTAGAAAATTGAAACTTTAAATCTGGAGTATTTTAGATAAAATAAAGTTTGTGAGATTCTAATTTTCGTTTTACATTTGCCCACCCGAAAGGGCGCAAGTTCTTTGAGACATTTTGAGTGAGTTAGGAAGGTTTAAAAAACATTGAAAATTTATTTTTCAATTTATTTTCACCTACCACTTGCGAGAGACGAAAAGAGGTTGTAGTTTTGCACCCGCTTAGCGCATCAGCGTTAAGGGAAAACAAGAAGACACGTTCATAGACATATTGAATTGACAGCAACATTTTAGGGAGTGATCCTTAGGATGATTTAAGAGAGAGTAAGAAATAAGAATACGTTAGAATATAAGAATGAGCTTTGAGTCTTTATTGTACAAGTTATTAAAATTATACGATGAAGAGTTTGATCCTGGCTCAGGATGAACGCTA
>JBBSQV010000122.1:0-7731 GCA_038243675.1 Flavobacteriales bacterium | reverse complement strand
TGCCGAAGAAACGTCGTTGACATCTGTATTCTGCTGGCAACAAATATGACCTTGGATCTCAATTTTGATTGTGGGATTTTCTTCAAGAACACACTGCAAATCATATAATGTCTTTTCTGAGCCAGAGCGAATTCGTGCCGAATTATTGTAGAAAAATATATTTTTGAGTTGAATATTTTGTCCAACTTCTAATTTCAGCAATTCCGATGCAAAGGAATCTTCAACTTTTTGGGCTTTATCAGAATCTTTTGCCTCTATAAAACTTATTGTAACTTTTCGGTTTTCAGCTTGAGTTTTACTTTGTGGAAAATCTTTTCCAAAACCAATTCCTTCAAAAGAGGCATCAGTTTTTATATTTTTTTCTTTTAGAAAATTATAAACCGCGTCAACTCTTGCATACGAAAGGCTGTCATTATAAGTTTTGTCTCCTTTCCAATCGCAGTAACCGTAAATTTTGGTGATGCGAAGCTTTGGATCAGAGAATACGGATTTAAGCTGCTCTTGTGCTATGTGTGTGAGTTCTGATTTATCAAAATCAAAGAAAACTGTGACTTGTCGCTGTGCCGCGGCAGAGATTGTAAAGAATAATATGAATAAAAGATATCTCATAATTCATTGTCTTCTAATTTTCTGTAATCAAAATCTCGACCCTTCTATTTGCCGCTCGCTGTGCTTCGTACTGCTCGGGCAGCGGAAAAATTGGTTGGGTCGATCCAAATCCTTGAAAGCTCAATCTACTTTTTGAAATTTTGTACTGCACTAGAAAGCTATAGATTGCTTTCGCACGTTGAGTCGATAAGTCAAATCTGTCATTTGCCATGCAACATAAATGTCCCTGAATATCAATCTTAAGTTTTGGATTGCTTTCCATCACTATTAGAAGTTCAAATAGCTTCGATCTTGAATCCTTGGTAATCGCAAACGTATTAATTTGAAATTCTAGATTTTCCAATGTCAGTTTCTCTCCTACTTTTGCCTCGTTCACACGTTCCATAAATAAAGTATCAAGAACAAATCTCGAAGTTGTATTGTCAGGATTTCGAATAACGACATCTTTTGGATACGAAATTTTCTTTGGCGCTTCTACTTTTGCAGGAGTTATTCCTAAAATCTCATCTTCTTTTTCTAAATCTTTTTCTTCTAAATAAAACAAGGAGACTTTTCGATTTTCAGCTTTTATTTTTGAAAACTGATGTAGTTTTCCGAAATTTCGAGTTTTGAAATCTTCTCTAAATTTGATTTTGCCGTCGATCTTTCCTTCAACATATTCTATTCGTTTTTTTGCTAGAGTGTCATTATAACCGACACTACCATCTTCATCGCAAAAGCCGTAGACTCCAACAATTTTAGATTTTTGATGCTCTTCTACAAACTGCTGCAAGCGTAATTGCTCTGTTCTATTTAATTCAAATTTATCACTTGCGAAGAAAACAGAGAATTGCTCCTGTGCGTGCATTTGAATAGAGAAAACAAATAGTAAAAAGTATAAATATTTCAATTTCATATACTTGCAAGTTATGGTAAATCCCACTAAAAACCATTAAAAATTTAATGGAATTGTTATTGAAATCTAATTGTTCGAGACGAGTTAATTTTTAATCCATTACAATTGCACAAAAACTTAAATGATCCTAAATAAATATATCTTTACAACACACTTTGTTTTAAACAAATACGTTGAAGAACTATAACGCAAATAATTTAAAATTATGAAAAAACTACTTTTTACTATTTTAAGAGCAGCATTTATTATCAGTACTATTGGACTAATAATGGATTCAGATGTAAAAGAAGCAAGTATATCATTGAGATTCTTTGAATTTTTTATGATGACAGCTACAATATTTATTCTGCTATTTACGATTTACTTTGCTGCGAATTTTGTGAGACGAAGTTTTTTTCAGAAGACTATAAAACTTTAAAACCGAACATCAATTTTTATGACAAACTTCAAAAATAATCTGTTGATGGTACCAAAAGGTTTTAGCTGCTTTATCACTCAGTTATTTCCTGAATATTTACAATGCAAAAAGCGCCCAATCGGGCGCTTTTTCTTTAAATTTTAAAACTTTCTACTTTGTAAAAAGTAGTTCACGATATTTGGTCATTGTCCAAATTTCGTCGTCTACTAGTAACTCTAATTTATCGCAGTGCTTTCTAATGATATCAAAATATGGTTTTACTAAGTCACAGTAAACTTCAGCCATTTCTTGAAGATCTTCAAGTTTATTTGCTTGCTTACGTGCTTCGGTCATTTCTTCTACTTTCGAGTTTATACCCTCGATGTGGGCAGAAATTTCGCGGATAAGAACGATTTGCTCTTTCCCAATTTCGGTAAATTCATCACCAAAAATTTCTTTTAGACCTTTTACGTTTTCAATTAAAGTATTCTGATATCTAATTGCAGTTGGAATTACATGATTCCGTGCGATGTCTCCCAAAACACGTCCTTCTATCTGAATACGTTTTGTGTACTCTTCTAATTCTATCTCATATCTCGCAGTAACTTCTACATTATTCATCACGTTCATTTCTGCAAAAACATCCAGTGATTTTTGATTAATCCTTGCTTTTAAAGCTGTTGGAGTAGTTTTAAAGTTGCTTAAACCTCTTTTTGCAGCTTCTATTTCCCAATCATCGCTATACCCATCTCCTTCAAAAAGGATATTTCTTGATTGTTTGATATATTCACGCAGAACATTGAAGATCGCATCGTCTTTCTTCATGTCTTTCGAAATTAGACCATCAACTTCATTTTTGAAATCTTTTAATTGTTTTGATACAATTGTATTCAAAATTGTCATTGAATTAGCACAATTTGCGCTTGATCCAACAGCACGAAATTCGAATTTATTTCCTGTAAACGCAAAAGATGAAGTTCTATTTCTATCCGTGTTATCAAGTAAAACATCTGGAATTTTACCCACAACATTTAGTTTTAAGTCTGTTTTCTCCTCTGGTGAAAGTTTTCCTGATGATACTGTCTCCAATTCATCCAAAACTTTTGTCAACTGCTCACCAATAAAGATTGAGATAACCGCTGGCGGTGCTTCATTCGCTCCAAGTCTGTGATCATTTCCTGCTCCAGCGATACTACTACGAAGAAGTGCTTCATAAGTAGAAACGGCTTTTATTGCATTAATAAAAAATGTAAGAAACTGTAAATTGCTTTTTGGTGTTTTTCCTGGTGCTAATAAATTTACTCCAGTATCAGTAGCAAGTGACCAGTTATTATGTTTTCCTGATCCATTAACGCCTTTAAAGGGTTTTTCGTGGAAAAGAACTTTAAAGTGATGACGCTCACCAACTTTGTGCATAATATCCATCAACAATGAATTGTGATCTACAGCAAGATTCGTCTCTTCAAAAATGGGGGCCAATTCAAACTGATTTGGTGCAACTTCATTATGACGCGTTTTTACTGGAATTCCCAATAACATACATTCTTCTTCTAAATCTCTCATATACATAAGAGCTCGTGACGGAATTGATCCAAAATAGTGATCATCAAGTTGTTGCCCTTTTGCAGATGTATGTCCTAATAGTGTACGTCCAGTTATAGCGATATCAGGTCTTGAATTTGCAAGCGCACTATCTATTAGGAAATATTCTTGTTCCCAACCCAATGTAGCTGTAACTTTCTTTATGTTTTTGTCAAAGTAGCGACATACTTCAGTTGCTGCTTGATCTATAGATGTCAAAGCTCTAAGTAATGGAGTTTTGAAATCTAAAGCTTCTCCTGTATAGGATACAAATACCGTAGGAATACATAAAGTTGTTCCGTAAATAAAAGCGGGCGAAGTTGGATCCCAAGCAGTATAACCTCTAGCTTCAAATGTATTTCTAATTCCTCCATTTGGGAAACTTGAAGCGTCTGGCTCCTGCTGTACAAGCATTCCACCGCTAAATTTCTCTACCGACCCTCCTTCCATATCGGTTTCAAAAAATGCATCATGTTTTTCGGCAGTTGTTCCTGTCAACGGTTGAAACCAGTGCGTATAGTGCGTCACACCTTTGGACATTGCCCATTCTTTCATACCGAGCGCAATATAATCTGCAAGTTTTCGGTCTATTTTTATTCCATATCTGATTGCATCTCGCACACCTTTGAAAGCGTCGGAAGTCAGATATTGTTTCATCGAATGCTCATTGAAGACATTAGCTCCAAACAAGTTTGATTTTTTATTTTTTTCCTCAAAGTGAACAGGCTCTCTGTTTGCTGCTTCTTTTAATGCTTCAAATCTCAATATTCCCATCTTAAATGTACTATTTAAATTTTGACCCCTATTATTCACTGCAAAGATACCTATTTTCTATAAAATAATATTTCAACCCCCTACTTATTTCGTAGTCTACAATAAATAAACGAATGAATAAAAATAATTAAATTTAAGTGATGTTTATAAAAAAACAAAAATTGTTAATTATTTCTTAAAAATGTGTTTTTCAGTGAGGTTTTTGTAGAAAATAAATAATTATATAAATGAATATCGAATCTGTCCATATATCTTTGTCGCAATCAAAAAGAAAACCTCATGATAGTTTGGATTTTATTTTTCGCTGCGATTTTTCTATTTCTTGCACTCGATTTAGGTGTATTTAATAAAAACCCTCATGTTATTAGCTCAAAAGAAGCAGGAATTTGGACCGCAATCTGGGTGACAATTTCTGGCCTATTTTCTCTTGTCATTTATTGGCTTTATGGTACTGATTATATTGCAAACCCAGATGGACTCACTCAAAGTTTAGCATCTATAAAATATATTACTGGATATTTAATTGAGCTTTCATTAAGCGTTGATAATATATTTGTGATCGCTGTAATCTTTGCATCTTTCAAAATTCCACCGCAGTACCAGCACAGAGTTTTGTTCTGGGGAATTCTTGGCGCAGTATTCTTCAGAGGTTTGATGATTTATTTTGGAGTAATTCTGATCAATAAGTTTTCTTGGATGACTTATATTTTTGGATTATTTCTTTTGTTTACCGCAGCCAAAATGTTGTTTAAGGGAGACGAAGACGAGGCATTTAATCCTAAGAAGTCTTTTATATATAAGTTAATAGGTAAAGTTATTCCGATAACTTCTCAAATGGATGGCGAACATTTTTTTGTAAAAAGAAGACATATTACTGCAGCAACGCCACTGTTTGTTGCACTTCTAGTGATTGAGGTAATGGATATGCTTTTTGCATTGGATAGTGTGCCAGCAATTCTGGCGATTACCTCAGATCCGTTCCTAGTATTCAGCTCTAATATATTTGCTATTCTTGGACTTCGATCTATGTACTTTTTTCTTGCCAATTTGCTAGAAAAATTTAGCTACTTAGAATACAGCTTAATCGTGATTCTAACATTTGTAGGTGTTAAAATGTTTATTGTTCACTTTTATAAATTCCCAGAATGGGTTTCGCTATCCGTAATAGGGTTGTCATTAGCTTCTGGAGTTTTATACTCTTTATATAAAGACAAGCAGAAGCACATATCTTAAAAAAATATCCCATTCAATAAAAAATTGAATGGGATTTTTTTTTGAGCTTTTAGCTGTCAGCCGTTAGCTTAAATAGTGTACCGATCATAGCTTTAGGACTGTATTTAAAGGTACTATGATTAGTAGATGCACAAATTCAGAATTGCGAAACATCTTACTGTTCTTGTAATATACTTCTACTAGCTGACCACTGAAGGTCAAAAGCTGAATACTTACTATAGCTTCGGAAAGGGCAAAATCTAAATAGTTATTCGATTCTTGCAGAAGCGGTCGATAAAACGATTTTTTCTTAAAAGCACAAGTCCAGTTTTGAGCGGCCTGAATATATTTGGCGAAAGCCAAAGCTAGTTGACAGTTATAAGTTTACAGTTAATCTCTCCAAACCGTTAACTGTCAACTATAAACTGATAACTATTTTAAATTACTATCATTAATTCCGTAAGCCTTAATCACGGCTTGATAATCCGTAAGGTCTAGATTGCGTTTATTGGTTAAATTTCCAGGAATAATTACGACTCTAAACAATTGATTGTTGAGATATTCCGGCAATAAAACTGATGTGTCTGTGTAACCCAAGTTGATGACAATATCTTGCACGGTGAAATCAAAGTTGAAATCCAACTCACCACCATTATCAAAATAGTATGTTTTTGGAAGTGATTGCCAAATATTATTTCCATTCGAAACACCTGACCTTCTGTAAACCAAAATCATATCGTCCAAATAAATAGCAGGGTTCAAATTATAAAGTACGCTATAATTTCCATTCTGATTTACGAAATTCACATTCTTGATTTCAAAAACCTCAGCGCGCACATCAATTCCGTCTTGACCCTGCGGACCACGTGGACCTTCTGAATTTGAACAGCTGCTAAAAGTTGTCGCAGCAATTGCCAAGACAAAAAATAATATCTTTTTCATAATTTTAAATTTATTAGTTGATTGTAAAAATAGCTATTCAAAAACTAATCCAAAAGACATCTTATTACAAGATATTTATATAATTAAGGAGTTTTGGAAATTAAAAATGCACATTAATGCGAAAACTTAGCCTCCTCTTAACTAAATGAGCTACAATACTGGTATTTGATTGATATTCAATCGAGTAAATTTTCAACTTTTTGCATTTCATAATATTATAATAATTTGGTTTAGTTTGACTTGAAGTTTTGCTAACTTTACGAGTAACAACAAAAAAAAACCATTAAACTATGACGATACTAATCAACACAGACAACAACATTGAAAATAGCGCAAGATTAAAAATTTATTTTACTGAAGAAATAGAAAAATCACTTGCCAGATTTGACGATAAAGTCACTAGGATTGAGGTTCACTTTAACGACGAGAATGGCGATAAATTTGGATTAAACGACAAAAGATGTGTTATTGAAGCTCGTCCAGAAAATATGCAACCAATTGCAGTTACTGAGCATGCGGATACTATCGAAAAATCTTTTAGTGGTGCATTGGACAAAATCAAAAAAGTATTGACAACTACCTACGATAAGAAAAAAACATATTAATAAACATACATTTATTAAACTTACCTGAAAGCGGCATGACTTAGTTCACGTCGCTTTTTTTATTCGAATAATTTTCACAAAAAAAACCGATTGCTAAAAAGCAATCGGTTTTTATAATTTGGAAAAAACACGATCTACATATTCCTTCTATACTGCCCTCCTACTTCAAACAAAGCCTCAGTAATCTGTCCTAATGAACAAACTTTTGTTGCTTCCATAAGATGGTCAAAAAGGTTTTCATTTTCGATAGCTGCAGTCTGAATAGTTTCCAATTGCTGGGCTACTTTATCTGCATTTCCTTTATGCAGGTTGTGCAACATTTCTATTTGATATTGTTTCTCTTCTTCCGTAGCTCTAATAACCTCAGCCGGAACAACCGTTGGCGATCCTTTTGAACTTAAGAAAGTATTTACTCCGATAATTGGGAACTCTCCATTGTGTTTCAATGTTTCGTAATACAAACTCTCTTCCTGAATTTTAGAACGTTGGTACATTGTTTCCATTGCACCCAAAACTCCACCACGCTCTGTAATTCTATCAAATTCTTGCAATACTGCATCTTCTACAAGATCTGTAAGCTCTTCGATAATAAACGCTCCCTGAATAGGATTTTCGTTCTTGGCAAGTCCCAACTCTTTATTGATAATAAGCTGAATCGCCATTGCGCGTCTCACACTTTCTTCGGTAGGAGTTGTAATTGCCTCATCGTAGGCATT
>JBBSQV010000121.1:0-7768 GCA_038243675.1 Flavobacteriales bacterium | reverse complement strand
TTGTTCACTAGGGGAGAGCAGTATTAAGAAAAGTTCCGATGGTAATTTAATGAAACTATCAGGCAATGACATTGACTTGAGCGATCGTACAATAAATAAAAATGGCAGTCCCAGCAAATTTTTATTTAATATCAATTATAATCAACATTAATAAATTGCGCCCGTATTCGTATGGATTAGAGGCTTGCAGTGCTTCTAATTTGGTCTTAATTGAATAATTACTATCTGAAATTGCAAGTGATAAAGATGTATGTAAAAACATTAAAATCATCACGGAATTATATGTGGACAATGACGGGTTGTAACTAATGTAAAATTTTTAAAAGTGGTTAAATATCTCTAACTTTTAGAAATAAAACTTTATAAACTATCAGGTAAATTCTGTAAAACAATGAGAAATATAGTCTTTAATTTTACAAATAGAAATAGAAGCAATTATTGGGAATTAATTTCTACTTTTTTAAATAGAATTAAACACTTTTCAAAACTGCTAAATTTTGATCAACTACTCTCAAAGAGTGTAGTTTTTAAAAAATTGTTCTGATGCTTGTTGCAACGAAGGTCACGGGTAGTCAGGTTGTCGAAGTAGCTGTAATGGCGTATGTCCTTTCCACCCGTTCGGGCATACATACAAAGCCTACGTCTCCACTGTTCAAGGGGAATCAGTCACACGGCAATAATCCAAGCATCGTTCAATTTTTTTAACTAAATTATCTAATACGCGGTTTTTTAATTTGTCACGTAGGCAACAAATTCCTTTTGTGTCTATTAGCTCATATCTATTTAAAGTAAAATAATATAGCTACTGTTGTAAAAAACGCAAAAAAATTACAGTATGAATCAAAATTCTACTACTATGAAATCCACACCAAGTAAAAACATTACATTAGAAACTGTAGAGGATGATTTCCGCGACTTTATTATAGGGAAAAATCATCCCTGCGTGATGGCGAATACAGTTTTTAGAATGAACACATTCCATATAAAAGCGTACGATACTATAGAGTCTGATGAAGTAATAGATCCGGTACTTGCGGATATTCAAAACTATCTAGAAAACTACGATTTTGAGTCGAATATGTTTGAATCTTTAATTATTTGTTTTAAAAATGATCAGTTTAGATCTGAAATCGAATTTGAAAAAGCCTTATGGAATTTTCTGCAGAAACTTCACAATAAGGATAATGTTGCGTGGGATCCAACAGTAAGTCAAGACCCCAATGATTCTAATTTTAGCTTAAGTATTAAAGGACGCGCGTTTTATATCATAGGTATGCATCCTGAAAGTTCTCGATTAGCAAGGCAAGCTCCGTATTGTACCGTAGTTTTTAATTTACATATGCAATTTGATAAGCTAAGAGAAATGGGAACTTATCAATCTGTAAAAAAGAGAATACGTTCCAGAGACAAAGCCTTACAAGGCACCATAAATCCCGTACTTCAAGATTTTGGCGATGATAGCGAAACTAAACAGTATAGTGGGAGAAATGTAGAAAGCACTTGGAAATGCCCTTTCCATCAAAAGCAAAATAATAATTAATATAACAATTAATGACAAATCACAATGTAATTGCTCCACAAACAGGATCAGCATTTAGAATAAAAAAAGGACAATTTCTAACCGTTATTGATCCTTTGGGAAGTCAAGTAAGCGATATGGTTCTCTTTAATAACGAAGATACTAGAGAAAAAATTTCGTCAGGAAAAACGCTCGATTTTGAAGAAAGTATTTTGATTACTGAGGGTAATTTCTTGTGGAGCAATCGTTCACATAAAATGATGGAAATAGTAGAGGATACAAATCGCAGAAATGATTTTTTGTTAGCTCCATGTAGTCCAGAGACCTTTCAAATTATGTACAATAATCATGAAGAACATCCTAGTTGTCTCAATAACTTAAAAGTAAATCTTAGCAAATTTGATATTGAACTCGACGACATTCCTACTGCCTTTAATATTTTTATGAATGTGCAATTTGACAGTAATGGTAAAATTTCGGTCTTACCTCCAACTTCTGTAGCAGGAGATCACATCAAGTTTAAGGCGGAGATGGACCTAATTGTTTGTCTTACTGCTTGCTCTGCAGAAGACAGCAACGGCGGTAGTTTTAAACCTATTCACTATTTTGTAAGTAACGAAAATGGTGATTTAATAACAGAACAAAATTAGTTTAAAACAGACAAAAGAATAAATAGATATAAAAAAATGCGATAGTTGAATTTTCAGCTATCGCATTTTTTGTATTACGTTATCCTATTAGCTTATGGTGATTTTCCTTTCTGATATAACAAACTTTTTACCAGGGCCCAATACATGAACTTTAATTCCTTCCACAGTAATTGGCTTTCCGTTTTCAATTTCGGACGAATCAGAATAGTCGATTTCGCTACCATCAACAATTATTACCAGACCAGAGCCACAGACTTCCATTAAATCGTTTGTGATAATCACCCCAGTATCTTCACCAAGACCAAGACCTAAAAGTTCAGGATGCGAGGTCACCATCTGAATAAGTCGTCCTATTCTTCCACGTTTAATAAAGTGAGTGTCAATGGTAACGTTATCAATTAAATCAAAGCCATTATTAAGCTTCAAAGCACCTTTTATCAAAGCTTGCTCACTACTGCCTGATGCAATCATAGTTTTTGACATTGCCACTGCTCCGGCACTAGTTCCAGCAATAACAAATCTAGATTCATCGTAATAACGCTGTTTTATAATGGCTAGCAGGTTAGTATCCATGAGCAAATTAGTTAGTTTAAGTTGCTTACCTCCGCTAAATAGTACCAAATCAGCTTCTTTAATACTACTTAAATTATGCTCAGTATCAGCATCTTCTCGATTATTAAAATGAATTATAGATAAGTACGTGATATTTAACGACTCAAATGCTTTTTTGTAAATATCTGCCACTCTTTCTGGTACGTCAGTTGCCAAGGTAATTAGGCAAATTTTCGGATCTGTCTTCCCTGTCTCAGCTATTAACCTGCACAATATATCCATTGATTTTTCCCTATCTTCTCTTCCGCCGATAGGAATCAATATTCCTTTGGGAACAGTATCTTTCATATTAGTTTTCTTTTGATTTCATCATAATTTTTGCGAGCAATGAAGTGCGAAAAGTTTATTTTTATAAACTTTCAAACTCCAACGCCACATTTTTTGTCAATTCTACCGTATACGAAGCATTATCAGCACATACCACAACATAGCTATCTTTTTCGGCATTGGCGACAGCAAAATGAATAGCAGCTTGAGTGTCAGAAATAATTTGATATTCTTGTTTTGGATTAATTTCATGAATCCCCCTCGCTAATAATTCCACTATAGATTCCTTAGATCTTCCTCTCAAATCTCTATCGAAACGTATAATTATGTCATCGTACATTTCTGCAGCTATACGTCCAAATTCGACAATGTCTTCTTCACGTCTATCACCTGTACCGGTGATTATTCCAAGTTTTCTTGCAGGAATATTTTTTAGATATCCCGCGAGAGCTCGTAGACCGTGAGGATTATGCGCATAATCAACAATGACATTGACACCGTTTATTAAAAATTCATTTATTCGTCCAGGTGTATGCTCCGCCGATGGAGTAAAACTTTTTAATGCTGAGGCAATTTTAGTTGTTTCGATTCCTAGTAAATAGGCCGCAAGCACAACAGGAAGTAAATTCTCTATCATAAAACCTGCTTTTCCGTCTCGAGTAACAGGAAATTCTGCTGCATTGCTTATAAAAATTTTGTTTTCTCCGTGACACACGTAAATATCTAAGCTTCTATCTGAATATGCTGCAAATCCTCCATTATTAATATGTTGTTTAATATGTTGATTGTCATCATCTAAACAAAATAATGCAACATTGCATTTTACTTTATCCCGCATTGCATAAGCATATTCATCACCAGCATTAAGAACAGCCCATCCATCCTCTTTTACGGAACATGGAACTACTGATTTTACCATAGCAAGATCTGCAACAGTGTGAATATCTTTTATACCAAGGTGATCTGCTGCTACGTTTGTTACAATGGCAATATCGCACTGATCAAATCCTAAACCAGCTCTAATAATACCACCGCGCGCCGTTTCGAGTATCGCAAAATTAATTGTACTGTCTTGAAGAATAGTTTTTGCGCTCTGCGGGCCTGAGCAGTCTCCATTTTGAATTTTCTCACCATCGATAAAAATACCGTCAGTGGAGCTGAAACCTACAATGTTTCCAGCAAATGACGCAACATACGCCATTAATCTCGTAGTAGTGGTCTTTCCATTTGTTCCAGTTACCGCAACAATTGGAATACGTCCGTCCTCATCTTTCTTAAACATAATATCTACAATTGGCATCGCGACTTCTCGAGAGAGACCTTTACTCGGAAATTTATGCATCCGTAATCCTGGTGCGGCATTCACTTCAATTACAGCCCCTCCATTTTCAACTATAGGTTCACTGATATCTGTAGATATGATGTCAATCCCACAAATATCAAGTCCAATAATTCTAGATACTTTTTCGGCAAGTGCTCTGTTAGCCGGATGAACGAGATCGGTTACATCTTCTGCAGTTCCCCCAGTACTTAAATTAGCGGTTAGTTTTAAAAACACCTGTTGACCAAGAGTAGGAATACAGCTAGTAGACAGACCTTGTTTCTGCAAACAAAGTTCAGCAGCAGCATCTAGTTCAATTTTGGTCAAAATATTCTCGTGTCCATTTCCTCTTCTTGGGTCGCTATTTTCTCTATCCACCAATTGTGATATTGTAAGATGACCATCTCCTATTATAAATGCAGGTAATCTTAAAGACGCTACACAAAATTTATTATCAATCACCAAGAGCCTATAATCTCTACCGATGATTTCTTTTTCGACAATCACAGATCTTGAAGTTTCATTTGCATATCTAAAACCTGACAATATATTTTCGAAAGTCGTAATATCACAAGTAACATTTCGTCCCTGATTACCATTTAAAGGTTTGGTGACCAAAGGATATCCCAATTGGTCAACAATTTCCATCAAATCATTTTCTTCTCTAGCAATCATTCCAGTTGGCACAGGAATGTAAGCGTTTTCTAAGAATCTCTTAGTATGTTCTTTATTGCCAGCAATATTGACACCTATGCAAGAAGTATATTCGGACATTGCAGCACTTATTCTCTTCTGATGTTTTCCATATCCAAGAATTGTATAGCCAGCGGGCCCGTCACTGACTGGAATGTTGCGCTTCCTTGCAGCTTCGATAATCATAGCAGTTGTAGGTCCTTTTGTATATTTTCGACTAATTTCTCGAATTTGCTCGATAGCAATTTCAAAATTAATCGGTTCCTCCTCTGCAAGAAGAGACTCTACAATTTGTGCTGATATACCAACAGATTCAACCGCAGCCTCCTCAATTTTATACTCAATTATTCCAAAAAGTATTCCTGGAGTAGGATAGGTGAGATCATTATAAAATGAATTTTCCTGTAAAATACAAGCTAGTTGCAGTGTATAACGGAAAACACAAAGATTAAAATCGTCGTGAAGTGGTTCAATGCTGTAAGTAGTTCGAAAATATTCAATTATAGTTTTTTGACGCTCGCTGTCAAGGGCTGTAATGGAGAGAGGATCAAATTTAACCGCAATCAGATGATTGTAATCAGAAGACCACATATTGGGACCGCGCATTATTCTAACCTCTTTTAGTATCATATTTGGGAGTAGTTATAGTTGTAAAATGTTTCAAATCTATTAATAATGTTGGAAATGTTGCACACTGTAATTAAATGTAAAGCTAGATAAAAGTGCTTAAATGATTGCATCATAAATGTCCGTTTTAGAAATATTTTTTTAACCTTGATATTTTTCATTTGGGCGGCTTGTAGCTGTTACATTCTTCACAGCTACAACCGGGTCTTCCGCTGTATCTTTGCTGCTAAAACGACTATTTTATTGAAGAAAACTTTGCGTTTTTCGTGATTATTATAAATTCTCGTTAAGCAGCAAAGGATGCCGCTGCAACCCCTGCCGCAAAAACGTCAACATAGTTCATACCTGATCAACGACGATTTGAGATTTTAAGAACACAAGTGACAAAGAATAGTATCAAAAAGCTACGAGCCTAGAAAAACCGAAATAATTCCGCTAGATAAAATAGTCAAAATAGATTTCAAATTTAAGGTGGAACCTGGGTGGAAAGTTTAATCAAAATTATGGATTTCACTTTAACTGCTCGCTTTGCTCTGGACTTTAAAGTGGAAATAAGTCAGCGAAGGAAAGTAATGAGTTTCGGGCTTTTGTGAAATGTTTAAGGAATACTTTTTTGTGGCTTTGCATCGCAGCTGCTACAAGAAATATTGGTAGCGAAAAAGCATGACCTTGAGCCACGACTTGCATTCTATTTAAACGAGGTTTTTTTGGCAAAAAAGCTTGCGAAAATAAAAAAATAAAAGTTGAAAAATAATCAATATTTATAAGGCGAAATAATTATGCATACCCATAATATTTCCCTCAACATATTTTTAAATTGTATATTAGTTATCTTTGCGATGCTCTAATTTAGTCGTAATAATAGAGTTCATTATAAATTTACAATTAGAAAAAAACATTTTGGAGAGAAGAACTTTTATAAAAATTACATCAGCATCAAGTGCTGGATTTTTGGCATCAAATGCTTTTGGAATGGACTTAAATTTAGATCATTCCGAAGAAACTGTGGAAAATCTTGTAATTGGTTCCGGATACGGTGGTGCAGTGGCAGCGTTGCGACTCACACAAGCAGGAATGAAAGTCGTCATGCTTGAAATGGGATTGGACTGGGAAAAGGAAAACGGTAAGTACAAACCATTTTCGAACCTAATCACACCCAAAAACAATTCGACTTGGTTGCATAAAGCATCACAAGCGCCAATGATGAACATTGCACATTTCAATAAAAAATTCACCGGCGTACTGGATCGCATGGATTTCGAAAATATAAAAATTTACGCTGGACGTGGAGTTGGAGGCGGTTCGCTAGTAAACGGCGGAATGGCTGTGCAACCAAAAAAATCATACTTCAAAGAAATCTTTCCACAGCTTAACGCTGAACAGTTTTGGGAGAAATATTTTCCATTAGCAAATAAAGAATTAGAAGTAAACATAATTCCTCAAAATTATTATAATTCGTCTCCTTACTATAAATTCGCAAGAGTAGGAGAAAGCGAGGCTCACAGAGCTGGTTATAAAACTGTAAAAGTTCCGAATGTTTATTCTTTCGATTATATGAAAAGAGAAGAAGCTGGAGAAGTTCCTAAATCGGCTCTAGCCAAGGAAGTAATCTACGGAAACAATCACGGCAAGCAAAGCCTTGAAAAAACCTATTTAAAGAAATCAATAGAAACGAAACTCTTAACTATTTACGACCTACATCGCGTCGACTATTTTAAGAAGACAGATAATGGTTATTCTGTATTTGTAGACATCCTTGATACCTCAGGAATTGTAATTGCAAAGAAAACGATTAATTGCAAGAAATTGTTTTTAAATGCAGGAAGTATCGGTACCACAAAACTACTGCTGGCATCAAAATTTAAAGGTCAAATGAAAAATTTTGACTCTAGTTTGGGTTATGATTGGGGAAACAACGGAAATGTAATGACGGGTCGTAATATGGTCAATACACTTTTCAATAGAGTAGAAAATGAAAATACAGATGCTAATTACACAACAGGCACGGGATCCAAACAATCTACAATTCCAGTATCTGGGGTTGACAATTGGGATGATAAAAGACATTCATTTTTCGCG
>JBBSQV010000120.1:0-7784 GCA_038243675.1 Flavobacteriales bacterium | reverse complement strand
CCGAATTGATATATTCGTCACTCATTTCTGGAATTTGTTGTCCTTCTTTTCCTTGAAAATCGTTTTCAATTAACCAACGACGAACAAATTCTTTCGACAATTGCTTCTGCTCTTCGCCTCTATCTTGACGTTCTTGAAAACCATTCTCCATCAGCCATCTTCGTACAAATTCTTTCGACAATTGCTTCTGCTCTTCGCCAGAATCCTGACGTGCCTGAAAACCGTCTGCATAGAAATAACGTGATGAATCGGGAGTGTGAATTTCGTCGATAAGAACGATTACACCATCTTTGGTTTTACCAAATTCATATTTAGTATCCACCAAAATTAGGCCGCGGCTATCGGCGATGTCCGAACCTCTTTGATAGAGGGCACGAGTATATTTTTCTAAAACTATATAATCTTCTTCGGTTACAATTCCTTGTGATAGTATTGCTTCACGGCTAATATCTGCATCGTGATCGCCAAGATCTGCCTTTGTAGTTGGCGTGATAATTGGCTCAGGAAGTTTGTCATTTTCTTTGAGACCTTCTGGCAGTTTCACTCCACAAATCTCTCTTTTTCCTGCTGCATATTCACGAGCTGCGTGGCCTGCAAGATATCCACGGATTACCATTTCTACTTTGAAAGGCGCACACAAATGACCTACGGCAACGTTTGGATCTGGAGTCGCAATCAGCCAATTTGGAACAATATCGCTCGTAAGTTCCATAAACTTCGTAGCAATCTGATTCAAAATCTGACCTTTGTAAGTAATACCTTTTTGCAGCACAACATCAAAAGCTGACAGCCTATCAGTAGCAATCATTACCAAAATATCGTCATTGATATTGTAAACTTCACGGACTTTACCGTGATAAAGCGACTTCTGACCTGGGAAATTAAAATCTGTAGTTGTGATTGTGTTCATAAAAAAGGATTACGAAATTGTTGTATTTGAGCGCACAAAAGTACTTTTTTTTGCTGCCAAAAGCAAAAAAAACCAACCGATTCCTGAGTAGAAAACTCATAAGAAAAGGATGGATTTTGAAATTTATAAAAATATTATTTAGTCGTTATTTTCGATTCGTTTATAAGCATCGATGACTTTCTTAACTAGCCTGTGACGAACGATGTCTTTGTCATCAAGATAAATAATCGAAATTCCTTCGATATCTTTCAAAACCAACATCGCTTCTTTAAGTCCTGAAACTTGACGGCGCGGTAAATCTATTTGTCCTGGATCGCCAGTAATCATAAATTTAGCGCTCTTTCCCATACGAGTTAGAAACATTTTCATTTGGGCGTGTGTCGTATTCTGAGCCTCATCGAGAATTACAAAAGCGTGATCCAAAGTACGACCACGCATGAATGCAAGTGGCGCAATTTGAATAATTCCCTTTAAGAGGTAATCTTCCAATTTCTCATTTGGCAACATATCTCGCAATGCATCGTAAAGCGGCTGCATATATGGATCTAGTTTTTCCTTCATATCGCCAGGCAGGAAACCTAAGTTTTCCCCAGCTTCTACGGCAGGACGCGTCAAAATGATACGTTTAACTTGCTTTTCCTTGAGTGCTTTTACGGCAAGCGCAACTCCAGTATATGTTTTACCTGTACCGGCTGGGCCGACGGCAAAAACCATATCGTTTTTATTAATCATATCAACCAGCAATTGCTGATTTGGAGTAATGGCTTTGATTATTTTACCGTGTATTCCGTGTACTAAAATTTTATCCTGTTCGGCCATACGCTCGGTCTGTCCGTTGCCTTCTATTACCCGTTCTATTACATTATCGTCTATTTTATTGTAGCGGGTAAAGTGCTGCATAAGGCGGTTAAACCGATTTTCGAACTCGTCAAGAACTTCATTTTCTCCAAAAGCTTTGATTGTAGTCCCTCGGGCAACAATTTTGAGTTTTGGATAGTATTTCTTGATCGTTTCTAAGTGTGTGTCTTGGGCTCCCCAAAAATCCTTGGGTGCAATGTCTATGAGTTCAATGGTTCTTTCGTTCAAACGTGTGGCTTTTAAATTAAAAAAATTGCTTATTAATTATTAGATTTGCATTTCAAATTTAATGAAAATTCTAATGGGTTACACCGCGAAAAGAAAAATATGTCAATAATAACACTCACCACAGATTACGGTCTTAAAGATCACTTTGTCGGAGCGTTAAAAGGACGTATTCTTACCCAATTCCCCGAAGCACAAATCGTGGATATTTCGCATCACGTAGACCCTTTTAATGTTGCCGAAGCTAGTTATATTGTAGGAGCAGCATATAAAAGTTTCCCCGCGGGAACGATACACATTATAGGTGTTGATATAGAGCGCAATAAAGAAAATAAGCATATTGTAATGCAATGGAATGACCATTTCTTTATTTGTGCTGACAACGGAATTCCAGGAATTTTGACTCAAAAGATTCTGCCACAGAAAGTAGTCAATATTAATTTTTTTACGGCGTTAAATCCAGATCAGAGTGATATCGATATTTTTATTACAGTTGCCTGTCATATCGCTAAAGGTGGATTGCTAAATGTTGTGGGAACGGAAGTCGAAAGTGTAAAACAATCAATAGAATTATCGGCAACGATGAGTGACGATCAGAACACAATTAATGGTTGTATTTTGTACGTTGATCACTTTGGAAATCTAGTTACAAATATTACCAAAGAGCTTTTTGGACATCACAGGAAAGGTAGACGATTTGAAATAAAACACAATGCACGCGGTACAAGCAGACAAATTGATCATACAAGACCAATTACTGAAATCTTTAGTAGATACTCGGACGTAGCGGCTTTAAGCACTTTTGCTATCACAGATTTCTCTGGAAAAAAACTAGCTGTTTTTAATGAAGCTGGATTGCTCGAAATAGCCATTTTTAGAAGTAATCCAAAAACGGTGGGGTCCGCTTCTACTCTACTTGGATTAAATTACCGCGATATTGTTCAGATAATTTTTATAGACGAAAAATAATAGAGTATGCTCGTACGCATTGTTAAATTAAGTTTTCATCAAGAAAACATTCCTGCATTTTTAGAAAACTTCGAAGAGAACAAAGAAAAAATCAGGGGTTTTCCTGGCAATAACTTTTTGGAACTCTACCAAGATCAGAATAACAAGGATGTCTTTTTCACGTATAGCTACTGGGAAACTGCTCAAGATTTGGAAAATTACAGACATTCTGAATTGTTTGCTGGAGTTTGGGCTTTTACCAAAAAGTTGTTTAATGACAAACCCGAAGCTTGGTCAGTTGACAAATTGGAAAGTTTGGCATAATTGACTATACTATACTAGCAAAAAAACAGTTTATTTGCAGACCTTGGCGAAGTTTGCAATGGCAACAGAATCAGTACCTAAAATATAATTTGGAATGAAGTCAATATTACTTAGAGAAATCAAATCCTTTTTTGGTTCGCCAATTGGATATTTGGTTATCGCCATTTTCCTTCTCATCAATAGTTTATTTCTATGGGTTTTTGAAGGAGAATTTAATATTCTGAAAAGTGGATTCGCAGATCTAAGTCCGTTTTTCACACTTGCACCTTGGATTTTAATTTTCCTCATTCCGGCTGTAACAATGCGGAGTTTCTCTGACGAAAAAAAGCAAGGAACATTAGAACTTCTGCTGACAAAACCAATCAGTCTTTGGGAAATTGTGGGTGGTAAATTTCTTGGCGCTTTCCTATTAATTGTAATCGCTCTAATTCCAACAATTATCTACGTAATGGCAATTTACTACTTGGGAATGCCAGAAGGAAATATCGATTTTGGTAGCACAGTTGGATCATATATTGGACTATTATTCCTGATTGCTTCTTATACCGCAATTGGAATTTTCTGTTCGTCACTTTCAGACAATCAAATTATCGCATTTATAATCGCAGTTTTTTTATGTTTTGTTTTCTATTTTGCATTTGAAGGAATTTCAACTTTTGTAAAAGGTTCTGAGTCGGCTGTGGCTAATATTGGAATGGAGCAACACTTCTTGAGTATGAGCCGCGGGGTTCTTGACAGTCGTGATGTTATTTATTTCTTGAGTATTGCAACCTTGTTTCTGGCTTTCACAGTTTTCAAACTTAAATCCCTGAAATCATAATGAGAAAGCAAAAACAAAATAATTTGAAAAGTCTTTTCATCGTGATTTTGGCACTTGTAGTTCTAAACTTCGCAAGTTCGAAAGTGTTTGTACGCGCCGATTTAACTCAGGATAAAAGATATACGCTTAGCAAAACCTCCAAAGATGTTGTAGATGCGGTGAATCAACCTTTGTATATTGATGTGTTTTTGAAGGGGAATTTCCCTGGGGAATTTAAAAGACTTCAAACAGAAACTTCACAACTTCTGGAGGAATTAAAAGCTCAGAATCCGAATATTATATTCCAATTTGTAAATCCATTAGAGAATCCAGATGAAAGTGAAGCAGTAATGCAATCGTTTATAGAACGTGGATTAACACCAGTAAATATTACACTTGACGACAAAGGAAAGCAAACCCAAGAGGTAGTTTTCCCGTGGGCAATTGCGACTTATGGCGACAAAAGTATTAAAGTACCATTGCTGAAAAATATGATGGGTGCTTCAACCGAAGAAAAAGTGGTGAGCTCTGTCCAACATTTAGAATATGCTTTCGCAAATGCGATAAATACGATTAGTACAGACAAGCAAAAGAAGGTTGCAATCATCAAAGGAAATGGTCAGATGCACGACATTCTGATTGCCGATTTTGTGCGTCAGATTCGTGAGAATTATTATATCGGACCATTCACATTGGACTCTGTAAATAATAAAGCAAAAGAAACTCTTGCTGAACTTAAGAAATATGATCTTGCGATCATCGTGAAACCAACCGAGCGTTTTTCTGATGAAGAAAAGCAGGTTTTAGATCAATACGTAGTTAGCGGTGGAAAAACATTGTGGCTGATCGATCAAGTGAATATTGAGATGGATAGCTTGTATAATGAGCGCGGAATGACCTTGGCAATGCCGAGAGATCTCAACCTCAACGATATGTTCTTTAAATACGGAATCAGGATAAATCCTGAGATGGTCAAAGATATTATGGCTACGCCAATTGCGCTTGCTACTGGAGATGAAGGTTCAGCATCACAATACACTCAATATCCGTGGTTTTATTCACCAATGATTTATCCAGAAGGAGGACATCCAATAATTTCGAACCTAGACGGAATCAAATTCGAATTTGCTTCGGGAATTGAGATCCTTAAAAATGACATCAAAAAGACCGTACTGCTCCGGAGTAGTCCTTATTCTAAATTGGTTGGAACTCCTGTCGAAGTAGATCTTTCGATGGTACAAGATCGTCCTGAAAAAGAAGAATTTACTGGTAAAGGACAAATTCCTGTTGCCGTTTTACTCGAAGGATCTTTCAAATCTGTTTTTGAAAATAGAGTTCTTCCATTCGACGATTCTACATTTAGCGGAAGCGGAAAAGACACAAAAATGATTGTGGTTGCCGATGGTGATGTGATAAAAAATCAGTTGGACAAAAACTTCCAACCGATGGAACTTGGTTACGATAAATGGACGGGAAATCTCTATGCAAACAAAGAATTTTTGCTGAATTGTGTGAATTTCCTTCTTGACGATAACGGACTTATCAACATTCGAAGCAAGCAGGTAAATCTTCCTTTGCTTGATAAAGAAAAGGTCTATGAAAACTATAGCAAGACGCAGATGTTAACTGTCGCATTGCCAATAGTTGCACTCATAATTTTCGGCTTCCTTTTTACCTTTTTGCGCAAGCGAAAATACAGTCGATAATGTTGATAAAATAATTAAGAATATACGGTTGTTTAGGATATATTTGTATCCCATAGAATATTTGTGCTGACTCAAATCGGCAAAAGCTAAAAAATAAAAAAGATTCAGATGAAGTTTATAGTATCAAGTTCATATTTAT
The DNA here is from genome assembly GCA_038243675.1 of Flavobacteriales bacterium. Lineage (GTDB taxonomy): Bacteria > Bacteroidota > Bacteroidia > Flavobacteriales > Flavobacteriaceae > Flavobacterium. The sequence goes on along the minus strand of JBBSQV010000120.1, from coordinate 1,875 downwards.
TAAAACAATTACAGGTTTTAGGAAATGTTATCAATAGCAATAATACATTGCCTATTTTGGATAATTTCCTTTTTGAATTAGACAATCAACTCCTTACAGTTTCTGCTTCAGACCTTGAAACTACAATGTCTGCAACTCTCGAAATTGATTCAGAGTCTCAAGGAAGCGTTGCTATATCTGCAAAACTTCTTTTGGATACGCTGAAAACATTCCCAGAGCAGCCTTTGACTTTTACAGTTCAAGACAATAATCTTGTGGAAATAAGCAGTAATTCTGGTAAATATATTTTGGCTTATGCTGCGGCAGAGGAGTTTCCAAAATCGGTTACTTTAGAAGATGCTTCTGTAACGCTTGTGCCTGCCGAAGTACTTTCGACAGCGGTAAGCAAAACTATTTTCGCCGCTGGAAACGATGATTTACGTCCTGTAATGTCAGGAGTATTCTTCCAATTTTCGCCAGAAGGATTGACCTTTGTTGCTACAGACGCTCACAAATTGGTAAAATATGCTCGCACAGACGTAGTTGCTGCACAAGTAAGCGATTTCATTATGCCAAAGAAACCATTGAATATTTTAAAAGGTATTTTGGGTGCTTCTGATTCTGAAATCAAAATCGAATACAATGATTCAAATGCAGTTTTCTCTTTCGAAAACTATATTTTGATCTGTAGATTAATTGATGGAAAATATCCAAACTACGAAGCGGTAATTCCAAAAGAGAATCCTAACAAATTAGTTATCGACCGTATGCAGTTTTTAAACTCTGTGCGTCGTGTGGCTATTTTCTCGAATAAAACAACCCACCAAATTCGTCTAAAAATCGCTGGTACCGAACTTAATATTTCTGCCGAAGATTTAGACTACTCAAATAAAGCAGACGAACGTCTTACTTGTGATTATCAAGGTGACGATATGCAGATTGGTTTTAACTCACGTTTCCTTACAGAGATGTTGACAAACCTTACATCTGATCATATTATGCTCGAAATGTCAATGCCAAATAGAGCTGGAATTCTAACTCCTGCCGATGGTCTTGACGACGGAGAAACAGTGACAATGCTGGTAATGCCAGTAATGTTAAACGCATAAAAATTATATTACAACCAACCAATTACAACCAAACCCAAAAGAAAAACCGCAAATTCAGATTCTGAATATTGCGGTTTTTTTTTTAATTTATTTTGTCAGTCCATAGTCCGACGAACAATTTTCTATGAATTACTCTCCAACGTAAATCAGTTTTTTATTTACAAACTCATTCATACCGTAAGCGGCAAGTTCGCGTCCGTAGCCAGATCTTTTGGTTCCTCCAAATGGCAAGTCTGGTCGAGATCCAGTGTATTGATTGATAAAGACCATTCCAGTTTCGATTTTACTAGCAACTTCTACAGCTCTATCAATGTCTTTACTAAAAACGGATCCACCCAGTCCAAAGCTAGAATCATTTGCAAGTTTGATTGCCTCTTCTTCATCCTTCACTTTATAAATCATTACGATTGGACCGAAAAGCTCTTCGTGATAGGCAAGCATTCCTTTTTTGATACCAGTCAAGATTGTTGGCTCATAGAATGCTCCTTCTCTATCGATGCGTTTTCCGCCCAACAAAACTTTAGCCCCAGCTTTCACTGTTTCGTCAACCTGCTCTTTGATTTTCTCGGCTGCTTCTTCACTACAAAGTGGACCAACTTCGGTAGATGCATCGGCCGGATCGCCAACTTTAAGACCTTTGATATTCTCTAATAATCTATTAGTAAATTCATCAGCAACAGATTCTAACACGATCATTCTTTTGGATGACGTACAAGCCTGCCCCATATTTCCTAATCTTCCAGCGATCGCATTTTTGATTACTACATCCATATCCGCATCTTCAAGT
>JBBSQV010000119.1:0-7925 GCA_038243675.1 Flavobacteriales bacterium | reverse complement strand
CGACTTTTGGGTTGTAATGGTGGGTGATACAATTACCGAAGAAGCGTTACCTACTTACGAATCTTGGCTTATGGACGTCGAAGGAATAAATCAAACCGAAGGAAATGGCTGGTCTCGATGGATTAGACAATGGACTGGTGAGGAAAATAGACACGGTGACGTGCTTAACAAATACCTATATCTTTCTGGCCGCGTGAATATGCGTGAGGTAGAAATTACTGCTCAACACTTGATTACTGATGGTTTTGACATTGGTACTGGAACAGATCCTTACAAAAACTTCGTTTACACAAGCTTTCAGGAGCTTGCTACCTATATTTCGCACAACCGCGTGTCTCAAATGGCAAAGAAATATGGCGATCATAAGCTTGCAAAAATGTGTAAGATGATTGCTGGTGACGAGATGCGTCATCATCACGCTTACAGCGAATTTGTGGACAGAATTTTCAAAGTTGACCCAAGCGAAATGATGCTTGCTTTTCATTATATGATGAAGCAAAAAATCGTAATGCCTGCGCATTTCTTGAGAGAATCTGGGAATAAAATCGGAACTGCATTTGAGCAATTCTCTGATTCTGCACAGCGTATCGGTGTTTACACAGCGCTAGATTATGTGGATATTATGGAACGTTTGATGGTGAGATGGGAAATTGACAAGATTACAAATCTTACTGACGAAGCTGAAAAAGCACGTGATTACTTGATGAAATTACCAGGTAGAATGACTAGAATTTCGGAGAGATTGGTGATTCCGCAAGAGTCTACAATCTTTAAATGGGTTGAGCCAGCTACAAAATAATTTAGATTGAAATACATATAAATGTTGGTTTTGAAGTTTGCGCTTCGATTCCAACATTTTCTTTTTAAAGAAGAATATGTTTTTGGCTTTCCCCGAAAGAAATCAGCGCAAGACCTGTGCTAGTAAGACAATTTCTAAATTAATCAAGATATATACGATGAATACAGCCGAAATTAATTTGATAGAAGATACCAAAACATTTTTGAAGCAGCAATTAAGAGATGCCGAAGGCGGACACGATTATTTTCACACCGAAAGAGTTTTGAACACTGCAGTCAAAATTGCAAAAGGTGAAAACTGCAATCTTCTAGTGGTTCAACTAGGCGCTTTGCTTCACGATGTAGCAGATAGTAAGTTTCACGATGGAGACGAAAGCATAGGCCCGCAGATTGCGCGAGAATTTCTATCAAAGCACGAAGTTGATCAGGATGTTATCGAACAAGTAATTAATATTATCGAAAACATTTCTTTTAAAGGTGGGAATTTCGATCAGAAATGCAAATCCATTGAACTCGATATTGTGCAAGATGCCGATAGACTTGACGCAATAGGAGCGGTGGGAATCGCAAGAACTTTCAATTATGGAGGCTTCAAAAATAGAGCTATCTACAATCCTGGAATTGCACCAAATCTGTCAATGACTAAGGAAGAATATAAAAAATCTGATGCGCCTACAATTAATCATTTCTATGAAAAATTGCTGCTTTTAAAAGACAAAATGAATACCGAAACAGGAAAGCAAATCGCTCAAGAAAGACATCTCTTTATGGAATTATTTCTCGAAAACTTCTTTGAAGAATGTGGAACTAAAGGATTTTAAGTTTTGAGATATTTATAAAATAGAAAAGGAGCAACTGTTTAAGTTGCTCCTTTTCTATTTTAAGCTGTTGCTAAATTATTCTCCAGCAAAAACTGCTTTTCTCTTTTCCAAGAATGCTGTTGTTCCTTCTTTAAAATCTGCCGTACCAAAGCAATATCCGAAAGCTTTGATTTCAGTTTCGTAACCGTTTACTCCGTATTGGAAGTTTGCATTTACGGCTTTGATAGCTTTTTTAATTGCCATAGGAGAATTCTTGATGATTTTTTGAGCAATGCTGTAGCAATGAGCAAGAAGTTCGTCTTGAGTAACTACGTAGTTTACCAATTTCAAGTCTTTAGCTTCATCAGCAGTTAGCATTCCTGCAGTCATAATAAGTTCCATCGCTTTTCCTTTTCCTACTAGTTGAGGTAAACGTTGAGTCCCACCATAGCCAGGAATTACTCCAAGAGATACTTCTGGCAATCCCATTTTGGCATTGTCAGATGCAACACGGAAGTGGCAAGCCATTGCAAGCTCTAATCCTCCACCAAGTGCAAATCCGTTAACCGCCGCAATAACTGGTTTCGAAAAGTTTTCGATTAGGTTAAACAATAACTCCTGTCCTTGAGCCGCAAGTTGCGCTCCTTCTTCTATTGAGAAATCTGAAAACTCCGAAATATCTGCTCCAGCAACAAATGCTTTTGCTCCGCTTCCTGTAATTACTACAATACGAACTTCGTTGTCTTTCTCGATCTCTTTCATAGCGTCGTGCATTTCCTGAATAAGCGCTTTGTTAAGTGCATTCAGTTTTTCTGGACGGTTGATTGTAAGAGTTAGAATCGAATTTTCTTTGGAAATAAGTATGTTTTCAAATGTCATTTCTATGATTTTTTAATTTTTAATAATTGGTAAGGAAACAGTAAATACCGTTCCTTTATTTACTTCTGATTCAAATGTAATAGTTCCTTTATAATTTTCGATGATATTTTTGATAATACCGAGACCTAATCCCATCCCGCTAGACTTTGTGGTAAATTTTGGTTCGAAAATATGTCGGTAATTTGCCTTAGCGATTCCAACACCATTATCTTCTACCGTAATATGCACACAATCATCAACGCGTTTGATCGTTACTTTGACATATTTGCCAGCAACATTTGATGGAATGGCTTGAATTGCATTTTTTACAAGATTTGTAATAATACGAATTAATTGGCTGCGGTCAATCTTGGTTTTGATAACTTCTTCTTCATTGTGGAAACTGATAAAATCTTCATTGAAAATTTCCAACGCTAATTCAACCACATCTACAACATTCAGAGTTTCGTTTTGTTGTGCTGGCATTGATGCAAAGCTAGAAAACGCCGAGGCAACGGAGTTCATCGTATCAATTTGCTGAATAAGAATATTCGAATAGTCGTTTAGTTTTACAATCAAATCTGGATCGTCTGGATCAAACTTTCGTTGAAAATTCTGAACCGTGAGTCGCATTGGAGTAAGGGGATTTTTGATTTCGTGAGCGACTTGTTTGGCCATTTCGCGCCAAGCTTCTTCCCGTTCACTTTGCGCAAGTTTATCCGCACTTTCTTCAAGTTCATCAACCATCGCATTGTATGCCTGAATCAATAAATCGACTTCTTTGCTATTCGCTCTAGCGAGAATCTTCTGGTTTTTCTGACGCAAAGTCGTTTCGTTGATCTTGTCAGAAATAGTTTTTAATGACTTTGTGATATAAGTCGAAAGGAAATACGCCAACCCAAAAGCGATTAATAATGTAAAGGAGTAAACCTGGCCAAGACGCAAAAGGAAATTCTGAAGTTCTCGTTCATAAAATCCATCGTCTTCTACATAAGGAAGATTTAGAATCCCCATCGGTTTGAATTTATCATCTTTGAGCTGACTAAAGGAACTTCGGTTTTTCTTGCCGTCAATATTCTTAATATCGACATATCGTTTTTCAACCGAAGATTGAACAAGCTTTACAATAAATTGCGGAATCGGTGGGGAAACAGGATCAATCGCAAAGGCCGCTTTGGATGATTTTAGGAGATTTCCTTGAAGATCGTAAATGTTGATTTCTAGATTATGAATATCAGAAAGTTCGTAGATTCTATCTTTGAAAATTAGAGGTAAATTCTCCGTGGTAAGCGGATAAGTAGTGGTCGAAAGAATATAATTGATATGCTCTTTGATCGCATTTTCTTTGTTTTCTAACCGTTCTTGATGGTATTCTTTTGCCTCACTTTTAAACTGAATAATCGAAATCGAAGCTAGCAATACAGATGAAACTACGATCAGCAATATCATCGTAATGAATATTCTGGTTCGCAACGACAACATCGATATATTAAAGCTAAACGCCATTCGCTATTGATTTTTTTCTCGAATTCTTTTGTAAAGTTTAAAACCTAGCATCAAGATAATCGAAAATGCAAAGATTCCAATAACCCCAAATATCCAATTAAAAGCATTCTTCAAAATCACCAGAAATACAACTGCAAACAAAATCAAAGTCGCACCTTCATTAAAGATTCGCATATAATTTGAAGTGTATTTCACATCATTATTTTGCAACGAGGTGAATATCTGTTGACATTTAAAATGATATAAAAACAACATCAAAACAAAAAATAGCTTGACGTGCATCCAATCTTGATTCAACCATTCGGGCATCATAATAAGTAAGACAACTGCAAAAAGCGTTGCCAATACTGCCGATGGCCAAGTGATGATATACCACAATCTGTAAGTCATAATTTTATACTGCTTTTGCAAAATTTCCTTTTCGGGAGATTCTTTAGACGCAGCTTCAATTTGGTAGACGAAAAGTCGGACGATATAAAAAAGCCCTGCAAACCAAGTGATTACAAAGATGAGATGCAGGGATTTAATATAATTATAATATTCCATATAATAATGGGCTTTTTTTATTTGGCAGCAGCCCAATCATTTATCCAAGAAGCAACAGTATCAGTCCAAGCTTCATCGTCGTTAAGACAAGGAACTGTATGGAATTTTTCGCCTCCGTGAGCCAAAAACTCATCATTTGCTTCCATTGCAATTTCCTCTAAAGTCTCAAGACAATCAGCAACGAATGCTGGTGTCACAACGGCAAGATTCTTAACTCCTTTTCCAGGTAGTTTATTTATTTCGACATCTGTGTAAGGATCAAGCCATTTGTCTCCCGCAAGTCTTGACTGAAAAGTTTGACTATACTTTCCTTCAGGAATTCCCAATTGCTCCACAACAAGTCTTGTCGTTTCGTAACATTGGTGGCGGTAACAAAATTCGTGCGCAGGCGATGGAGTAGAGCAACAGCTCTTGTCAATCTTACAATGAGATTTTGTAATATCTGTTTTACGAATATGTCTTTCTGGAATTCCGTGGTACGAAAATAATAAATGGTCATATTCAAAATCAACTAAAGAATTCTTGATCGAATCTGCTAGATTTTTGATGTAATCAGGTTTATTGTAAAAAGCAGGTACGTGTGTAAAAGTGATTTGCGGAAAATGTTTTTTACGCAAATCTTCGGCAAGTTCTACAATTGTCATTGTCGAAGCCATCGCGTACTGAGGATATAACGGAAACAACATAATTTCTGTTACACCTTGATCAACTAACTCTTGCAATCCAGATTTCAACGACGGTTGTCCGTAACGCATTGCAAGCGATACTGGAACTGTCGCTTTTGGCTCAACTTTTTTGTGCATTCTTTCTGAAAGTACAATAAGTGGTGAGCCTTCTGGCCACCAAATTTTGGCGTAAGCCGCAGCAGATTTCTTAGGACGTGTTTGCAATATGATTCCACGAACAAGCAATGCTCGCAATAAAAACGGAACATCTATTACATACTTATCCATTAAAAATTGGTCAAGATATGGCTTAACATCTTTGGCAGTTGGACTTTGTGGAGAACCTAGATTTACTAATAAAACACCTTTCATATTATAGTATTTATTTTTTTTGAACTTATTTTGTTTGGTTTATTTTGTCTCGTTGACGACTAGAGACATCAGATATTTTTTAGGAGTTGTGGCATATTTCTTTTTGAAAGCAGCAATAAAGTGACTTCCTGTGCTGTAGCCAATTTTGAGTCCAACTTCGTTTACATTGTAAGATCCGCTGTCAAGTAGCTTTCGAGCGTAATCCATTTTGTAATCAAATAGGAATCCAAATACGGTGTCTCCGTAAATTTGTTTGAAACCCATTTTTAATTTTTTTAATGTCAATCCTACCTGATCTGCCAATTCTTGAAGCCCTGGCGGCTCAGTCATATTAGCGATAATAATATCTTTTACTTTTCGAATCTTCATCACATTGTCTTCATCACTAAGGAATGGACATTGCTCAGAAACTGGGTCTTCACTTTGATTAAAGTAAAGACTTAGAATTTCATAGCCTTTTCCTTTAAAGTAGAGATTCTTAATAGATGAATGTAGATTGTAATGAAACATTTGACTTAGCACGATTGCCATTGATGGACTGACATCTTCTTCTTTATAATATTTCTTATCCTTATTATCAGAATTTAGAAAGCTAATATAATTTGCTTCGTTTGAAAATAGCGCGTGAAACTTCTTAATTGAGATTAAAACGGTGATCACCCAAGATTCTGCGCCAAGTTCTAAATTTAGCGGAAGCTCCTTTTGAGGGTTGTATAAAAACAAAGATTTACTGTCTCGAAGTTCTAAAGCGTACGAGCCATTATTGAAGATAAATTTCGATTTACCCTTTAGCTGAAAGTGAAACTGTATCAAGCCAGTACTCACAGAATGCGAGACAAATTCAGTTTCTAAAGTGTTGTTTTCAGATTTAATTATAATGAAGTCTTCTTCAATTGTAATAATTTCGGGAGAACCCATAGCGATGTTTTTTTAAAATAAAATTAAACAAAATCGGATTTCTTATTTAGAACTACTCTAAATAAAACCACTCTAACAAGCTGATTTCATTGCAAAGTTACGCTATTTTAGCAAAAAGAAACGATTTATAAACATAAAAGCTTATAGCGTTATAAAAAGAACTTCTAGCGTTGTTTTCATCTCAAAGATAGCCATAGTTTTGTATCGTCTTAAAGAGATATCTTCAAATATGGAAAATTACAACTCGTCGAAGCACCTAACCTTTTACGCTATCGGTCTAAGCTACAAGAAAGCTGACGCTGGTATGAGGGGAAAGTTTAGCGTTGATTCGGCAGCAAAAACAAACCTTTTAGCGGAAGCGAAAAATAATGGTTTGGAAAGTTTAATCGTTATTTCTACCTGCAATCGCACGGAAATATACGGTTATGCTGAGCATCCTTTTCAATTAATTCAACTTTTATGCAATCATAGTTTAGGAACAGTTGAAGATTTTCAGAAAGTAGCATACATTTATAAAAATAATGAAGCAGTAAATCATTTATTTAGAGTTGGTACAGGATTAGACAGTCAAATACTTGGCGATTTTGAAATTATTAGTCAGATTAAAAACGGTTTTGCGGAAGCGAAAAATATGGGTATTACCAACGCTTTTATGGAAAGACTTATTAATTGTGTGATCCAAGCTAGCAAGAGGATCAAGAACGAAACTCAAATAAGTTCGGGCGCTACATCAGTATCTTTTGCTTCGGTGCAGTACATAATGCGCAGTATTGAAGATCTTAAAAATAAAAACATTCTTCTTTTTGGTACAGGAAAAATTGGTCGTAATACTTGTGAAAATCTTGTAAAGCACACTAAGAATGATCATATTACTCTTATCAATCGTACCAAAGACAGAGCGCTAGAAGTTGCAGGAAAGTTTAATCTTATTGTTCAAGACTTTAGCGACCTTCAATTAGAAATTCAGAAATCAGACGTATTAATTGTAGCTACAGGAGCTCAAAAGCCAACTGTTGACGCTGCAATTTTAAATATAAAAAAGCCTTTACTTATTCTTGATCTTTCGATTCCAAAAAACGTAGACGAGAATGTTAAGTCAATTCCAGGAGTTACACTTGTGCATATGGATGACCTTGCGCAAATGACCGACGAAACTCTGGTCAATAGAAAAAAACAAATTCCTGCTGCCGAGATTATCATCGAAGAAGTAAAAGGGGAATTTAAAGCGTGGCTTAAAGACCGCAAGTTTGCTCCAACTATTTTTGCACTTAAAGCAAAACTGAATTCTATTAAGCAGAATGAACTAAACTTTCAGCGTAAAAAATTCAGCGATTTTCACGAAGAGCAAGCAGAAATTATAAGCAATAGAATTATTCAAAAAATAACTACTCATTTTGCCAATCATCTAAAAGATGATGACACTATGGTAGATGAAAGTATAGAATGGATCGAAAAGATCTTT
>JBBSQV010000118.1:0-7960 GCA_038243675.1 Flavobacteriales bacterium | reverse complement strand
AGCAATTGTACCCAATTAAGATCTTGAACATCACTAGCACCAAATTTTGCGGGAGCTTATACAACTTCATCAACTGGCGGAGCGGCAAATGGATCGATACTTGGATCCATCATCATTTTTACTTCGGCAGTAACAGCAGCGGAATTTTTAAATTTACCCAAAGGATTCAAATTTGCAAAATAGGTATTTGGAAATGCAAGCAGGATATGAAGATGTTTTGAGTAATATAAATAATTCATAAATATCAAAATACCTGTAATATGCGCCCACCAGAAAGCACGCTCCAAAAGGATCACCATACTTACACTTAGACCGTCAAATAGAGGCGCAATAAACTGACTGACAGGAAAAGATCCCACTTGCTGATAATGAGCAATATCTCTCAACTGCAAATTATAATCTGCTGCATTCATCAATAGAAAAAGAGACATTAAAACAATTTCGAAATATAGAATGTAATTCGCGTCGTCATGTGGCCAACCTTTAAGATCTGAATGTATAAATCGTCTTAATTTAATAATGTTTCTCCTAATCAGAAATACAATTACTGAAAAAAGCACTAGAACAGCGAGAATTTCAAAAGAAGCAATTAGGAAGTTATAAGCCATTCCCATCGATCCAAAAATTCTATGTGTACCGAAAATACCATCAATGATAATTTCTAGCAGCTCAATATTTATAATAATAAAGCCTAGATAAACAATAATGTGTAAGAAACCGGCAATAGGTTTACGGACCATTTTTTGTTGACCTAAAGCAATCCGCGCCATGTTTCCCCATCTTGCTGCGGGATTATAACTTCGGTCAATATCTTGACCGAGTTTAATATTGCGAATGATTTTCTTTACACTAATAGCAAAAAAGCCAAAGCCGCAAGCTAGTAGAATAACAAAAAGTATATTATCCAAGTATGCCATTATTAGAATTATTTAATTACGGTTGAATCTACAACTATTTCTACTTCTATCTTTTCAACTTCAGGAGCGGGCTTATATTTTTGGGCATTTTTTCCAAATAAAGAAAAGTGAACGTATCTTTTAGGGTTGCGTTTTAAATCACTTAATAATTGTTCAAGTTCGCGAGAAGCTCCTTCAAGATTATCGTATACTTTTTCGTCTTTCATCAATTTTCCTAAAGTACCTTTTCCAGATTCAACATCAGTCATTAAGTTATTTACTTTCGCCAAAGAACTTTCCAATGATTTAACTGATTTATTGAAATTAATTTTAGCAAGTGAATCTGAAACTTTTGCAAGATTTTTGGATGTATGGTCAAAATTGGAAACGGCTCTTCCTATTTTAGATCTATTTTCAGCAAGCATTAGATTCACATTTTGACTTGCACCTTTAAATTCTAATAAAGTAGCATTCAAATTTGCCATACTAGCTTTAAAATGTGCTTTCGTAGCTGGATCTAATAAAGTATTAATATTAACTAAGACAGAATCTGCACTAACTACTGCCTTTTCTATTTTATCCTGGAGTGGAGATAGCCTGTCACCTACAATAGATGTTAAGCCTGGCACTACTCCACTTGATAGATAATCTCCACTTTTAGCAAGATTAGAATCGTCAAGATTTGGTACAATCTGAATTTGCTTTCCACCAATCAGTCCTGGCTCATAAATGTTTACAATGCTCGATTTAGCAATCGGAAAATCACTATCTATCTGCATTTCAACAACCAACTTTCCAGTTTTGTTATCAAGAAGTATTGAGCGGACCTTTCCAACATGAAATCCATTGATAGTCACTGGTGCTGATACTACAAGTCCTTCAACATTGTCATAATTGGCATACAGTACTTTGTGATCTGATAGCAAATCACGACCTTGTAAGAAGCTGTAACCCCATATAAATAATAATATGGACGCTATAACTAATATTGCAGTTTTTATTTCTCTTGTTAGTTTCAATGGTAACTTTTTATTGGTTTGACAAATTTAGGATAATTACTTCTATTATCTTTTCTTATTTCATTGCTTCTTGAACTGTAATTTTCTGCCCGTCTCTGAAAGCAATTACAAATGCTGTAGTGTATCCTTTTTCTTTGGCTTGAGCCAAAAGATTTTTCGCTTCGTCATAAGATCCTGCTTCACCATACATATATCTGTATAAATTATTTACAGGCTCCATCGAAATTGGATTTAATCCATTGAAGTTATAAGGAGCAGTTTCTAATTTAGTTCCACTTACGGCAAGTTGAATTTTGAAAACCACACCTTTAGTAGCTGCTGCGGGTTTTGTTTCCGGAGTTTTAACTTCTACAACCTCTTTAACTGGCTGTTGTTTTGCAGGTGCTTTCGTTTCAATTTTTTGAGATGGTCTAACGTCTTCGACAATCGACCCACTACCGTAATAAACTTTTTTATAATTTACAATTGCAGAAGCTATTGCCTCTGCAACATCATCTTGACCGCTGTCCGAATCAAGAAACTTACCTTCATCACTATTTGAAATAAAACCCATTTCAACTAATACTCTGGGCATATACGCTTTATGAAGCACTAGGAATGGCGCCTGCTTAACCCCGCGGTTTTTTCTTTTGAGGTTATCAGTAAAATTATCTTGAATTTTTGCAGCAAGGTTGATGCTGTTTTCAAGGTATTCTTCCTGCATAAGTGTCATACCAATCATCGTTTGGGGAGATTTTGGATCATAACCCTCATATTTCTCCTTATAGTCCGACTCCAAAGTTACAACCTGATTTTCCTTTTTTGCAGCTTCTAAGTTTGATGCGTTCTTTGTAAGACCCATTACAAAGGTCTCAGTGCCAAAAGCAGAAGTATTTGAAGATGCATTACAATGGATAGAAACAAAGATATTAGCATCTACTTTATTTGCGATATTCGTACGTTCAATAAGCTCTATAAAAACATCAGTTTTCCTTGTATAAATAACTTCTATATTTTTATCTTTTTCTAAAATTTTACCCACTTTTTGAACTACTGCCAATGCTATATTTTTTTCAATATGCCCATTGTAAAGCGCGCCATAATCCTTACCGCCGTGACCGGCATCAAGAACCACTTTAAACTTTGAAGATTGTGCGTAGGCATTGGCACCAATTGTAGCAATTATAATTAATAATGCTGTTTGAATTTTATTTGAGATAGTCATAAAAAGTAAAAGTTAATTTAATTGAGAACACTCGATTATAAAAATATATTTTGATTATTTTTGGACAAAAATAATCTGTAAGTTTGACGCTCCAAAAACTACACCATACTTTTACAAAAATAGCATTAAAACCTTTGCACACAAACTTATTTAATATCGTTTTATTAGCATTTTTCCTAACAACAGGTTCTGCAAAAATGTACTCACAAGAAACAAGAACGCAGAAGCTTGACGCGCCCGCTATACAAAAGACTGATAGCAAAGTTATTGAAGTAAATCTCGCAACAGTTTCAGATTCTATAAAAAAAGATACTCTCAAACCTCAGAAGGCTTTCTTAGATGGTAAAATAAAGTACAAAGCAGAAGATTATACTACAATAGATCAGAAAAAGAAATTACTGACACTATATAATAAAGCTGAACTTTACTATAAAGACATCGAACTGACAGCAGGAAAAATCGTGATGAACTACGAAAAAGACGAAATCTACGCTGGGAGAATAAAAGATTCGACAGGAAAACTTACACAAAATCCAGTTTTTAAACAAGGTGCCAACGTAGTAACTCCAGATTCAATACGCTTTAATTTTAAAACCAAGAAAGCACTCGTATATAATAGCCGCACAAATCAAGGGGATTTTAATATAAAAGCTGCCGTTACTAAAAAGGAAAGTGACTCAGTATACTATATGAAGGATGCGATATTTACTACCGCAAAAGATATAGACAATCCTGAATATTATTTCAAGACAAGGAAAGTAAAATTTGTACCAGGAAAAAAGGTAGTAGTAGGATTTACAAATATGGTGATAGCAGATGTACCCACACCATTAGCTTTACCATTTGCATTTTTTCCAATGACAGACAAGAGCACGTCCGGAATTTTAATTCCCTCTTACGGAGATTCGCAAGAACGTGGATTTTCGCTGCAGAATTTGGGTTACTATTTTGCTCTCAGCGATAATTATGACTTGGCAATATTGGGAGATTATTACACAAACGGAAGTTATGGTCTTCGCGCAGAAACAAATTACGCAAAGCGCTACGCTTTTAGCGGAATCTTTAATGTACGTTTTGAAAACTTAATTACGAGTGAGCGCGGATTTCCAGATTATGCTAAAGGAAGAATTTACAATATTCAGTGGTCACACATGAAGGATTCAAAATCTAATCCGAGTTCCCGTTTTACCGCATCTGTCAATTTAGGGAGTAGCAACTATTTCCAGCAGTCAATTAATCAAGTTAATGTAGGATCGACATTAAATAATACCTTAAACTCTGCAATTTCTTATTCAAAAACTTTTAATTCAGTTCCTCAAGTTAATATGTCGTTGACTGCAACTCATCAGCAAAATACGCAGACAGAAAGGATCGATATGACTTTGCCTACGTTACAAGTAAGTGTTGATAGAATTTTTCCGTTTGCACCCAAAGACGGCATCAAGAAAGGATTTTTTAAGAATATAAATTTCCAATATAGCGCCAACGCGCAAAATAGAATTTCAACCACCGATTCACTGTTTTTTACAAGTCAAATGTTTAAAGATGCAAATGTCGGGATGCAGCACAATATTCCCTTAAGCACGAATTTCAAACTTCTAAAACATATTAGTGCGACTTCGACTGTCAACTATCAAGAGACATGGACATTAAATACAGTCAATAAATATTTTGATACTTTTGAGAATGAGGTTGTCACCGAAAGACAGAGCGGCTTTGACGCCTTCCGAACGTATTCGTTGGCACAAAGTTTTGGTACTACCATTTACGGAACATTCAACTTTGGGGATGATAAAAATATTCAATCGATTCGACACGTGATGAGACCGACTGTTTCTTACAGTTATACTCCAAGCTACGATCGGTATTACGATGAATATGACTATGACGGAACAGGAACTATTTACAGACAGTATTCAAGATTTGAAGGATCAGTTTACGGAGCGCCAGGTAATAATATGTCTAGCTTAATAGGTCTTAGTTTAGCAAACACTTTCGAAGCGAAAGTAAAAGACAAGGATCTTACGAAATCCGCTCCAAAGAAGATTAAGTTATTAAATAGCTTAAATTTTTCAACTAGCTACAATATCGCTGCCGATACACTAGCTTGGTCACCATTACGACTTACTGGTGGTACCACGATACTGAATGACAAAATGCAAATAAACTTTGGAGCAACATTAGATCCTTACTCAATAGACAATGCTGGTCGGAAGGTCAATACTTTTAACGTAGACAATGGCGGAAGTTTATTCAGAATGACAAGTGCAAACATTTCTATGGGATATTCTTTGACAAGTCGCGATGCATCTAATCAAAAGAAAGATAAAACCAATCAGGGTTTTAGAAATGGTGGACGTGCAGATGATCTTTTTGGCACAAATACCGATTTGAATGACAGACGTGAAAGCCAATTTGATGATACGGATGAAGAAACGAAGTTTAATGGTTTTTTTAATGCCGATCTACCGTGGGATTTAACCCTTGCCTATTCACTTACATACGGAAATGCGCGACGTGAAAATAGTATTGTAGGTAACTCTCTAATGGTTTCTGCCAATGCAGACTTGACACCAAAGTGGAAAGTTGGAGTATCCACAGGATATGACTTTGTTCAGCAAGGAGTTACTTTTACACAACTACGATTTGAGCGCGATTTAATGAGCTGGAGAATGGATTTTAACTGGTCTCCATTTGGCGACAATGCCTTTTGGGGTTTCTTTATCGGAATCAAATCAGGTGTCTTGAGCGATATTAAGTGGGAGAAAAGAACGCAGCCTAATAGAATTTTGAGATAAAAAAATAGTTGAAATTAAATATATACACATGAAAAAAATAATTCAGACAAACGATGCACCAGCTCCGATTGGTCCTTACAACCAAGCGGTACAGATTGGAAATATTCTATATACTTCAGGGCAGGTAGCTTTAAATCCTGCTACTGGAAATCTAGAAATGGAAAGTATCGAAAGTGAAACTGAGCAGGTTATGCAAAACTTAAAAGCGATACTTACTGCTGCTAATACCAACTTTGAAAATGTGGTGAAAGCGACCATTTTCATCACAGATATGGCAAATTTTGCAAGAATCAATGCAGTTTACGGAAAGTATTTTGACGAAGCTACCGCTCCTGCGCGCGAAACTGTGCAAGTAGCTGGACTTCCAAGAGGTGTAAATATCGAAATTTCCATGATGGCGATTGTTTAATAGTCGCTAGTTTGAAACAACGAAAAAGGGATATGCGATTGTATATCCTTTTTTTTAGAGCTTTATCCTGCTGTCCACTATATCTTTGTCTTTTTTCTTGAGAAAAAAAGACAAAGGATGCCGTTCCCATCAGGGCTATGAGATCTCGGTTAAAAAGATAGATTTGGTAAATTTAGATAAAATGTCCAAGCGTCCTTCAGAAATATTTCTAAGCGAAATGATTGTGCAAGTTTCGAAAATTGGTTTGCTGAATTTATTTCTACACATTGGCAATGTGGTGCCTTATTAATCCGTCGATTGGGCGGCGGAAAACTTCTCCTAAACTTAAATTATATCTCTGCAGAACAAGCTTTAATTCGTCTTTGAGAAAGTATGCAATTGATCCTACAAAGTGCAATGGTACTTCTCTATAATTATCATATTGCTTGATATAATTTTCTAGAAATGATTCGATGTTTTCGAGAATCATAGTTTGCAAGTACGGATGTTCTTTATTTTCAATTAAAAATTTAGCGTAGGTTGCCAAATATGCATTTGGATTTGCTTCTTTGTAGAGATTGTGCTTGATAAAATCGGCGTCAAGATTATATTCTTTTTCGAGAATACTTGCTAATTCAGCTGGCATTTTGTTAAAATAATAACTGCGAATTATTTGTCTTCCAAAGAAGTTTCCGCTGCAATCGTCCATTGCAATATAGCCCAGAGATTGGACTTTTTGATGTACTTCTTTTCCGTCGTAGTAACTGCAATTGGAACCTGTGCCGAGAATGCTGACAATTGCTTTCTGTTCCAATCCACAAGTGGCATAGATTGCCGCATAAGTATCTTCATGAACAGAAACTTCCGCACTTGAAAAATAGTTCTTGAGTATTTCAGATAAAAACTTCTTCATTCGATCAGTACCACAACCCGCTCCATAAAAAAATAGATGCGAAACCTTTTTCTTATTTTGAGAGATATCAAGATGATCGCTTATGCGACTTAAAATCGATTCTTCAGTTAGGATTTCAGGATTAAGACCTAGAGTTTGAGTTGTAAAAATTTGAGTTCCTGAATCGTCAATTGCAATCCAATCTGCTTTTGTTGATCCGCTGTCGACGATTAATTTCATAGTAGTGCTTTAAATCAAAGTTGGTTGTTGAAAACGTAAAGCCCTAGCCCCGATAGGAACGCAAATCCCGGATGTGAGATTTGCCTTTTTGTAGCAACGGCGAGACAGAGCGACCAACGGAAGCTCCTGTCCCGCCGTCTGCTACGGCAAATGTCATAGCCGGATTGTAGAGGATAGCGGGATAAAGCTCCTGAAAATATTATTTTAAATTAGCAACTAATACTGCCAAATCGATCATTTTGCTAGAAAAACCAAATTCGTTATCATACCAAGAAACGATCTTGAAAAAAGTAGAGTTTAGTTCGATTCCTGCATTTGCATCGATAATGGAGCTGCGTGTGTCTGAAACTAAATCCTGTGACACCACAAGATCTTCGGTATAACCCAAAATGTCTTTATAGTCTGTTTCGGAAGCTTTTTTAAGGACTTGCATTATCTCTTCATACGAAGTTTCTTTGGCAAGCTTTACGGTTAAATCCACCACAGAAACATCCAAAACTGGCACTCTCATTGCCATACCTGT
>JBBSQV010000117.1:0-7962 GCA_038243675.1 Flavobacteriales bacterium | reverse complement strand
TCGCCATTATTTTCAGTAGCATAAATTCCGTTTTGGAAAATGTTAAAGTCATTTGATAAAAATGAGATTGAACCATTAGGTTGTCCAAAATTCCCTTCATTTACCACAAGAACTCCTTTATCATAAGTTCCTAATGATGGTGCCACGTAGACATCCTCTTCTGTTGTACATGATGCAAAAAATAGCGCAGCAATTCCTAGTCCTAAATAAATTTTCTTGAAGTTCATTTTTTTTAATAATTAAGATTTAAATAAAAAGTTAAGTTTCTCCCTGGCATCGGTCTTTGATCCAGGCTATTGTATTTCTCGTTCCAAGCGTTGTTAAGCTTCAAACCAATTTTGACAATATTATTCCGACTGGAATTATAATCAATCCCAATATTCGAAAGATTATAATCAGCAATTGCGTTTTGAGGATTTTCATCAGATGTTGTAAATACCATTCCTGTAAACATAATTTGATAGTAGGCCGCGAACTTTTTGTACGCATAATCTGCACTCCCAGTCAGTTTGTGATAAGGTACGTAGAATAGTTGTTTGTTCGTTTTCTCATCTTTTGAGGATGTATATGAATATCCTCCTCGAAAATTAAGTGTATGGTTTCCGATATTTTTGCCATACTCTACAGCAGCTTCCGCACCCATAATGCTAACTCTATCAGTATTGAATGGTGACCAAAAAGATTCGTTTGTTGGCAACCAGCGTATCATATCTTTCACTTTCGTTAAATATCCTGTTGCGGTAAAAGTGATCGGTCCAGCCGAAAGAACGTTTATCAATTCAGCTTGAAGTGTATTTTCGGGTTTTAAATTTGGGTTTCCCCCTTCTTGCCAGTATAAATCGTTGAAAGTTGGAATTCGGTAATTTTTTGAAGCATTGATTTTAACTCGATAAAACGAAAATACATCGTAATAGGTTCCTGCCGAAAATAATAAAGGACTTTCAAAGTCTGAAGCTGATTCTTTTCGTAATCCTACTTCATACCCCAATCTATCGCCTAAATCGTGTTTCCAAAGTACGCTCGCTCCTACCGATTCTCTAATATTTTCAGTTATTCCCGAGCCTAATCCTGAGTTGTGGCTGTAATCTACGATTGCATTTAATTTCGCTTTCGCTAAAAGTTGAATGCTGAAATCATATTTGGCGATAACAGTCTTTACTTCTCCTGAAGATAAATAGTTATCTTTTCTGATGTCGTCAAAATAATGGTATTCTTCTGAAATATATGCCAGTTTTAATTTGGAAGAGACTTTCGTCGAAGGTTTAAAGCTCCAGCTAAGAAGATTTCTGGTATTGAAATCTTGATATTTTGTGCGGATTGCATTTGGAGATGTGATTGCGAAATGACGTTCGCCATCGTTCAACTGACTGAAGAATTCTAGTTGATGTCTTCGATTAAATTTATATGCAACCGCAGCATCAAAGCTATTATTGAAATATTGACCATTTGTATTTCGTTGCTCCTTGCCTATAAATTTATAATCGTTGTCTGAGCTATTTCGTGTCAACCCTGCCGAAGCACTCCATTTAGCGGAAGCTGCTTTTACCGAATAAGTAGTGCTCAAAGTATTATCAGCGCCATAATAGACTTGAAGATCGTTATTAAAGCTTTCGCCAAATTGCAAAGTGTTGTTCAAATGTATTGTTCCGCCAATCGCACCACTTCCATACAAAACACTTCCTCCGCCAGCTTTGATGTCGATGGATTCAAAAGATCTTGTACTCACTGTATTGAAATCTGTTTGTCCTAAAAGTTGAGAATTAATATTAATTCCATTCCAGACAACCGCGGTTTGTTGAGAAGAAGTCCCACGAAACGATGGAGATGAAACGCCTCCTATTCCGTGCTCTTTCATATAAATGCCAGAGTTGAACTCCAAAAGAGAGGTAAGCAAATGCCCATTTCGTCGAATTACAGTATCTGAAAGATGCAAAACGGTTTGAGTTTCAGTAAAATCTCGAAGTTGAGTGTCGGTAATAATTACTTCATCCAAAGCGATGCTCTCCTCTTGCGCATTGGCAACAGAAAAAAGTAAAATAAACAAAACAGTAATGTAAAAGTTGTGTAAAATCATAATTCCATAAATCTTTCTTCCCGAAGATTCGATATTTGTTATGATGTAAGGCAGGTCTCCTGGCTTGCATCTGTTGTTTACCTTCCCAAGTATAATCTCAGTGGTGTTAGACAACAACAGTTTTATAGCTCACAGTTGCGGGAACAGCTTAGGTGTTAAACCTAATTCCCTTTTAATGCCATTCAGAGTAATTATGAATGGCAACCTAAATCAGGGCGCAAAGGTACAAAATATTAAAAGGCATTTACAAGTCTTGAATAGTAAAACTTTGCGGAGTAAATGATTCTACCCGGTTTGCAAAAAAATGTTTTAGAATTCTTTGAAAATTAAAAGTAATTTTGCCACTTTAAGAATTTCAGCCAACTATCTGGAGTTTTCAAAACATTACTCAACTATGAAAAATTTTAGTTTTTATCTGATATTCATTATAGCCTTTGTTTTTTATGGATGCAAACAATCTGAAAATACTGCATCGGTTATTACCTTATCCGAGAATACAGTGCAGTATGCAAATGGATTTTCTATTCATCCGTACGAAGGATATTCGGTTGTCAAAGTCTCTAATCCTTGGCCAAATGCTGGAAAAGGGTACACTTATGTTTTAAAATCAGCAAATGGAATTGTGCCGGATAGTCTTTCAAAATTTACTCAAATTAACGTGCCTCTAAGAAGTGTCATCGTAACTTCTACTACTCACATTCCTTCTTTGGAGATGCTTGGGGTCGAAAATACTCTGATCGGTTTTCCGCAGACAGATTTTATTTCATCTCCAGCAGTTCGCAAATTAATTGATGAGAAAAAGGTAAAAGAGATTGGCGATAATCAAAGTATCAACACCGAAATTGTTATAGATCTTCAACCAGATTTAATTATCGGTTTCGGAATTGACAACAACAATCCTGCTCTTGAAAATTTAGAAAAAAGTGGTCTAAAAGTACTGTTTAACGGCGATTGGAACGAAACAACTCCTTTAGGCAAGGCGGAGTGGATTAAACTTTATGCGGCTTTATATGAAAAAGAAGATTTAGCCGATTCGATTTTTACAAAAATAGAAAAAGACTATTTAGATACTAAGAAATTGGCGGCTAAAGCAAAAAATAAACCAACCGTTTTGTCGGGATCTATGTACGAATCTCAATGGTATTTGCCTAATGGCGAAAGCTGGAATGCGCAGTTTATGCGAGATGCAAACTCTAATTATTTATGGTCAGAAACTACAGGTACAGGAAGTTTGTCATTAGCTTTTGAAACTGTTTTAGAAAAAGCAGTAAACGCGGAATACTGGATTGGCCCAGGAAGTTTCAATACTTATTCAGAAATGACAGAATCAAATCCTCATTACGCACAATTTGACGCTTTCAAAAATAAAAATGTTTATTCGTACAGTTCTAAAAAAGGAAGTACGGGCGGCGTCATATTTTATGAGCTTGCTCCAAATAGACCCGACTTAGTTCTCAAGGATTACGTGAAAATCTTTCATCCAGAATTACTACCAGATTATGAACTTTACTTTTTCGAAAAACTAAAATAGTGCCCAACCAAAAATCATATTATTTTCATTTTTCAGCTTTGATTATTGCTGTGCTCTGTATGTTTCTGGTAAACATTGCATCAGGATCAGTACATATTCCGTTGAAAGAAGTTATTAATAGTATTTTAGGATTTGAAGTCGAAAAGGAAACTTGGGATTATATTATTCTAAGTTTTAGATTGCCAAAAGCCATAACTGCGGTTTTGGTGGGAATGGGATTGTCAATTAGTGGCCTTTTGATGCAGACATTATTCAGAAATCCACTTGCGGGCCCTTATGTTTTGGGTCTTAGCTCCGGCTCAAGTTTGGGAGTTGCATTCGTTATTTTGGGCGCTGCATTTCTACCAGCATCCATTCAACCTTTTCTAAATTCTTCATTTTCGATAATTTTCGCAGCTTTTTTAGGAAGTACTTTGGTGCTTGCGGCAGTAGTTTTGGTAGCTCAAAAACTTCGAGATACAATGTCGATTCTAATTGTAGGGCTGATGTTTGCAAATTTCACCGGCGCAATTGTCGGAGTGTTGATCTATTTCGGCTCAGCCGAACAACTTCAGAAATTCACTTTCTGGGGATTGGGGAATTTAGGAAATCTTTCGTGGTCTTCTGTAGCTACTTTGGCAGGATGCATCTTCGCAGGTTTGATTTTGGGAATTTTTAGTATAAAACCTTTGAATGCCCTTCTTTTGGGTGAAAATTACGCTCGTAGTTTGGGACTTAATTACAAAAGAACCCAACTCATTATTATTTTTGCAACAAGTATTCTGGCCAGTAGTATCACAGCTTTTGTTGGGCCGATCGCCTTTTTAGGATTGGCAGTTCCGCATATTGCAAAATTGATTTTTCAAAGCAGCAATCACAGAGTTCTTTTTTGGGCAACGATGATTTTGGGTGCGTTTACAATGCTGGTTTGCGATACAATTGCGCAACTTCCTGGATTCGATTTCACACTGCCAATTAATGCAGTAACATCAATTGTAGGCGCGCCGGTTGTAGTGTGGCTCTTACTTCGAAAACGTAAAATGATATTGTAATGAAAGATAAAAAAGCAGTTATTACAAAGGATTTAAGCATCGGCTACAAACAGAAATCCGAAGAAAATATCATTGGTAAAAACATAAATTTAGAATTAAATTACGGAAGTCTAGTCGCACTTGTAGGAATAAATGGCGTTGGAAAATCGACTTTATTACGAACGCTGAGTGGCATTCAGAAACCTCTAAAAGGACAGGTATTTCTAAATGATATTGAGATTCGAGATTATACCGAAGCGATGCTTGCGCAAAATTTAAGTCTGGTGCTTACAGAGCGACTTCCTCCGAGCAATCTATCGGTTTATGAAATAGTTGCTTTGGGACGTCAACCGTACACTAATTGGATTGGACGACTATCGACCAAAGACAAAGATCAGATTCTTACCGCAATAAACTTGACAGGAATCAGCGAAATGATTCATAAAAAGCATTATGAAATAAGTGATGGCCAATTACAAAAAGTTTTGATTGCCCGCGCGCTTGCTCAGGATACAGAAATTATAATCTTAGATGAACCTACAACACATTTAGATTTGCAGCATAAAGCTTCTCTGCTTCAATTGCTAAAAAAGCTTGCTCGAGAAACCAATAAATGTATTTTGTATTCGACACACGATATCGATATGGCGATTCAGGTTAGCGATCAAATGATAATTATGAGTACCGATAAAGTCTTACTTGATGATCCTTGCAACTTTATTTCCAATAAATCTTTTGACAGCATTTTTGAAGATAAAAACATTTCCTTTGATGAAGAAAAAGCGAAGTTTATCTTTAAAAATATCTAGTTTTATTTAGAAAATAATATTTGTCTTTTCGCCTCTCCTATTGCAAATGCAACCGCGTTTCCAAGGTTATAACTTCTTGCTAAAGGTGAAATTGGAATCTGAATATGATTTTCAAAAGTTTTTAAAACTTCTCCACTTAATCCTTCACTTTCCTTTCCAAAGACTAGCCAATCGCCATCTTGAAATTCCGCTTCGTAATAGGTTTTTGAAGTGTGTTTTGTAAATAAAAAAACTCTCGATCTATCCTGAACTTTTTCCATCCACTCACCTACATTTGCGTATTGCTCCCAGTCCAAATGGGCCCAATAATCCATTCCTGCTCTTTTAAGATTTTTGTCATTTATTTCAAAACCAAAAGGATGAACGAGGTGAAGTCTATTTTCTGTACCAACACAAAGTCGACCGATATTTCCGGTATTATTGGCTATTTCAGGTTCGATGAGAACGATATTAAGCATATATAAAATTTAGATTAATCAATTTTAAAAATATCAACTTCTTGAACTTCTGCCGCAGCCAACTCTAGTTTTATGTTTCCTATTCGCACCCGTACCAGGCGTAAAACAGGAAATCCAACTGCCGCCAGCATTTTTCGAACCTGTCGAAATTTACCTTCTGTCACAGTAACAGAAACCCAACTCATCGGCCCGTGTCGCGGATCCCGAATTTTTTGTTGACGAGGCATATAATCAATTGGAAAATCGAGCAGCGATACTTTACTTGGCAGCGTGATATACTTCTGACCATTAAAACCAATTTCCACGCCTTTACTGAGAATTTCTGCAGCTTCATTGGTAATAATTCCATCGACAAGGGCATAATATTCTTTTTCCACCTTTCTACTTCGCACATATTCACTAACTTTTCCATCGGTGGTAAGTAGCAACAATCCCTCCGAATCTTCATCGAGACGTCCAATCGCCATTGTACCATCTGGAAACTCGAAAAGTTCTCCTAAAAGACGTTTTTTTCGCTTCTGTTCATAAATAAACTGACTCAGAAATCCGAAAGGCTTATGAATAATAAAGTGTCGGTGGTGTGGCATTTGATGGGGAAATTGTGGGGCAAAGATAATCAAGTTTACGGTTTACAGTAAACAGTTTACAGCTTACTTCTGAAAAGCCGATGACGCGGATTTACTTCTCTGTCCAACTAAAGCCTCGGGTGCAATCCGTGCCATAGACTAAAAATCTTGTCAAGAACTAGTGACGAATTCTATTGTGAAACTCATGCTCTCGCAAACTTTTCATCCTGACGAATTAAGACCTGAGCGATAGCGAACGGGGAAGCAATCCCATATGTAACTCAATCTTATACCAATTTTATGTGATTTCTCCTTCGTCGAAATGACAAATCAGCTATTAGCTCGTTTCCAATACTCGCAAACTTGTCATCCTGACGAAGGAAGGATCCCATTTGTAGATCAATCTTATTCCGATGGCGCGGATTTGTAATCCGTGCCCATAGTCTTAAAATCTTAGAGCTAGTGACTAATTCATTTGTGAAACTCCTCCCCTCGCAATCTCTTCATCTTGACGAACTAAGACCTGAGCGATAGCGAACGGGCGAAGCAATCCCATATGTAGCTCAATCTTATACCAATTTTATGTGATTTCTCCTTCGTCGAAATGACAAATCAGCTATTAGCTCGTTTCCGATCCTCGCAAACTTGTCATCCTGACGAAAGAAGGATCTCAAATAAGACTCAATCTTATTCCAACTTTAAGTGTTTTGCTTCGCCTGTCGCCTTTGCTCGGGTCTCCTTCGTCGAAATGACAAATCAGCTATTAGCTCGTTTCCAATCCTCGCAAACTTGTCATCCTGACGAAAGAAGGATCAAATAAGACTCAATCTTATTCCAACTTTAAGTGTTTTGCTTCGCCTTTTCCCTTTGCTCGGGTTTCCTTCGTCGAAATGACAAATCAGCTATTACGTTGTGCCAGTATTTGTGATTCTACTACCAACTCCTATTATGGCTGAATTCTAGCAGCTGAAAGCTTACAGCTATTCAAAAATCATTGTTAACAAATATATTTACTATCAATATTTATCGTAATTTCATCACAACCAAAAAATAAATGTTATGTCAAACCAAGACCATAAAAACGAAGGATTCAGCGGAAGAAATATTGATAAGAATTATAACCCTTCGGATGAACCACTAGAAGATAGATTAAAAGCCGAAAAAGAAATTGATAATCAAGGTGATGCGAAAATCGTTGAAAGAGCTCGTGATTTAGACGATAGTCTTAGAGAAAAAAATCATAATGCGCCTATTGAAAATAGTAAAAACTTAGAAAATCGCGATAATAATTACGATCCTGATCCTAATAGATATCCGAATTCGGATCCCGATAATAAGAAGAATCGCGGAAATATGGAGTTAGATCAGTAGCTACTCTGAAATTTCGAAAAAATGAAACCCAACTTTAAAAACATACGTTTTCGAAGTTGGGTTTTTTAATATCAATTTTCTGCTATATTAAATTTTAAAACGACTCACATAAAAATGCGAACTAACACTTGAACCATCCAATA
>JBBSQV010000116.1:0-8152 GCA_038243675.1 Flavobacteriales bacterium | reverse complement strand
TTGAAGTGTAACGGGCTGAAAGACAAGGGTTTTGCATCCTTAAAGATACAAAATCACAAGATTTAAAACAAGCTTAATGTATTGATTGTCAGCATTTTAATCACTTATTTGTCAACAAAAAGATGTGTATAAAGATTAGCTTGAAAAGAGGGGAAGTTGGAGCGTGACGATTATTAGATATTTTGTTGTTTAATCCTGTTTCTTCATATCATTCTACTTCTATAATTTTTTATACATTTTTGAGGTGGTAAGCCTGATCTACTTCTTTTATTATTAGATCAATTCTATAGAACATAAATAATTTATTTTCGATATTTAGATTATTTTATATTTTGAATCATCTCCAATCTCCAAAAGTTTCCTTCAAAACCTTCGCTCATAACTCGACACTTTGTACTTTGGATAAATTATACTATATCTTTTCAAAAAAGATTTTACCATCTAGCAGATATTATTTATGAGGATACACTACAGTCATACTTCGACTATGAAATAGATGCAAAATTTTCTGCTGATTATTGTCGCGGTTTTTTCTTTTTCTAGCAGTTTTGCTCAGGAAGATAGCACGGCGATTAAAATTGATTCTGTAAATCTTGCGGCGCTTCAGGAGTACAAATTAAAACTGTCCCATATTGACAAGCAGAGAATTGAAGATTCTATAAAAAGAAAAAAACTAGAAGCGCAAATTCAATCTTTGCGGACGACTGACAATCTTAAAAAGGAAAATTTAGAAGCTCAGATTAAAGCTATAAACGGAAAGGATTCTTTGCGAATCGCCAATAAGAAAATCCGTATAGATTCTTTAAAAATAACTGCCAAAGGGTATGTAGTAAAAGGATTTTTTAACGATTCGCTTTTTATAGTCTATTCGAGAATAGGAAGCTTTACTGCAAAAGAACGTACGAAAGCCATAAATAAACGCGTACAAGATTTAGGGAACAATGTTTTTTTCAATGAAAACTCTCTTCGAATTGAAGAATCTGAAAATATGAAAAACATCGTTTTTGGTGATGACGTGGTAATGAGCATTACTGAAACTGATGCGATTTGGAATAATACTTCAAAGACGTTGCTAGCAGAGCAGTATATGAAATCGATTAATGATGCGGTTATTAGATATAAATCAGAAACTGATTACACAAAACTGGCAAAGAAAGCAGGTCTTGCACTTTTGATTCTCATTGTTATTGCAATAATTATTAGGTACAATTTTAAACTTTTTGGTTTTATAGCCAGCAAAATCCGACTGCAGAAAGACAAGAAAATCAAAGGCATTAAAGTCAAAAATTATATGTTGGTTAATGCCAACAGCCAAATTAAAATATTTCTTTGGTTTAATACCGCGTTTAAGTGGCTTACTACTTTTCTGATTATCTATTTTTCGTTGCCTTTCATCTTTGGTCTTTTCCCTTGGACAGAGCATTTGGCGGGTACCCTTTTTGGCTATATTCTAGCGCCTTTGAAGAGAATAGTATTGGCATTTTGGCATTACCTTCCAAATCTGATTACGATTATCATCACAATAATTATTTTTCGATACACCTTGCGTGCAGTAAAAGTGTTGAAGAACGAAATTGCAAGAGGTCGACTTAAAATCAATGGTTTTTATACCGACTGGGCAAATCCGACCTATCAGATTATTCGAATTTTATTAATTGCTTTTGCATTTATTGTGATATTCCCGTATTTACCGGGGAGTGACTCGCCAGTCTTTCAGGCGGTTTCGGTGTTTTTAGGTTTCCTACTTACTTTTGGGTCATCAGGATCTCTTTCGCATATTATATCCGGGATTGTGATTACTTATATGAGACTGTACACAATTGGCGATCGAGTCAAAATTGGCGAAATTACTGGAGACGTGATCGAAAAATCGGCATTAGTCACGCGACTTCGTACTTCTTATAACGAAATTGTTTCAGTTCCTAATTCAACGGTTATGAGTAGTCATACCATTAATTACAGCACTCTTGCCAAAGAGGATGGTTTGATACTTACGAGCACCGTCAATATTGGATACGACACCCCTTGGGTAGATGTTTATGCTGCTCTAATGGAAGCTGCAAATCGCACAGACCTTTTATTGAAAAATCCAAAACCTTTTGCGCTGCAACATAATTTATTAGATTCGTTTGTTGCTTACGAGATCAACGCTTATACAGTACAAGCAAATAGTCAGGCGACGGTATATTCAAGACTTCACGAAAACATACGAGATGTTTTTAATGAGAAAGGAATCGAAATCTTGTCTCCGAATTATAATTCTATCCGTGATGGAAATGATTCAACGATCTCCGATAAATCTTCGGCAAAAGTCGAAAAAGACATAAAGTCTGATACTCATAAAAAATCGGAAGAGCTTTTGGAAAAAAATGAAAATGTTCTCAATTCTGATAAAAAAGAGGATCCCAAAAATGCTATAGCTCAAGATGATAACTCGCAAGAATCTAATTCTAAAAAGGATTCGGAAGAGCTTGTGACAAAAAAGGAAAATGTTCCAAGTTCAGATGATAAGAAGAATTCACAAAAACCTATAGTAGAAGATAGAGATTCAAAAACTGATAAGAAAGAAGAAGCTGACGAGCTTTCGACAAAAGTTCAAAAAGAGCCAATCTCTGATAATAACGATGAATCAGATGAAGATATTCAAAAAGATGACAATGTCGACAAATCTGATGAGGGACCTGATTCGAAAGATCCTACAGCACTAGATGAAAAAAACTCAACACCTGATAACAACGAAGAGCCTGAGCTTTTGGCAAAAGTTTTAAAAGATCCAACACCTGACGACAAAAAGGTTTCTGAAGAGAACCTGACAACAGATGATGAAACTCCACATTCTGAAAATCAAAACGATTCTGAAGAGCGCGTGGCAAACTCTGATGAGTCAACAAAACTTGAAATTAAAAAAGATTCCAAAGAAACTGTAGCGATTAATGATAAAGCTTTGAAATCTACCAAACGAGAAAAAACTGAGGAACTTTTGACAAAAGAAAATGATGAACAAGAAGTTACTGATAAAGATAATGCTGAAGAGTCTTTGGATGAAGATAACGAAACTGCAAAGTCTGACGATGAAGATTCAGAAGACCTATTGACAAAGGTTGTTAAAAAGCCAAAATCTGATGATCAAGAAACCGTTGAAAAAGATGATGAAGCTTCAATATCGGATGAAGAAAAGAATTCCGAAGAGCCTGTAGCAAAAGATGATGAAGATCCAGAACCTGATAATAAAAAGAAAAAAAGAGAAGATGAAATTAGTGAGTAAAGACTGCAGATCGAATTAGCGATTTGCTTTATCTATTTTCTAGATCTGTTTTCTTGATCTGTTTTTCTTTAAAACTCAAGTTTAGAAGATTCCAATATCTTATTTTCGATTATTCAGATTATTCTATTTTTCGGATTTTTGCTTTCATTTTGATTTTTTTGAATATTCTATTATTTCGATTTCAAAAATCTTTGAATTTTTAAATTTCCAACCTATGCGCAAATTTTCACTTTTTGCAATAATTATGCTCTGTGTCGCTATTTTGGCGGTTGACGGTTTGGCTTTTTATTGGTTGGAATCCATAACAAAGCTGATCGATTTTCCGATTTTAATAACTGCGATAAATACTGCGTTTTGGACATTTACAATTGGTTTGATTTCCGCGATTTTGATATTAAAAGTTCGGTTGGATAGTATCAGTCCAATGAAAAAGCAATTGTGGATTTCCTCACTTTATGGTTTGACGGTTTCTTCTTTTATTCCGAAGATATTATTTGTGATCACGGTTTCGATATTACACGGAGCGAATTATGCGCTTTCAGATAAAGCGTCGTTGGTTCTGATTGCAGCAGTTGGTTTGCTGTCAGGATTCCTACCATTTTTCGGGATTGTTTTTGGAATTTTCAAAACAGCCTATAGATTCAAAATTCATCGAATTAAAATCAAGTTGGACCATCTTCCAGAATCTTTTGGAGGTTTGAAGATTGTTCAGATTTCAGATTTGCATTTGGGCAGTTTTAATTATCGGTATTCGATTTTGGAAAGAGCGGTGAATCTGATTAATGAATTGGATCCCGACATCATCGTTTTTACAGGAGATTTGGTCAATAATTACGCTTGGGAATTGCGAGGTTGGGAGAATGTGCTATCAAAGCTTTCGGCAAAAACTAGGAAGTTTGCCATTTTAGGAAATCACGATTATGGCGATTACAGCGAGTGGGAATCTGAAACCGCAAAGCGAGAAAATTTCGAAGCTATAAAAGACTTCTTCCCGAAAATTGGATTTAAGTTATTGCTTAATGAGTCGGAAGTTATTTCGCATAACAATCGGGATATCGCCATTATTGGAGTTGAAAATTGGGGAAAACCACCGTTTAAGCAGTATGGCGATTTGGACAAAGCATTGCAAAGTGTCAAGAAAGTTCCTTTAAAAATTCTACTTTCTCACGACCCGACACATTGGACAGAAGAAGTGTTGAATCACACCGATATCGCCTTAACCCTCGCTGGCCACACCCACGGAATGCAGGCGGGAATCGATTTAAAAAATATAAAATGGAGTCCAATTCAGTACAAGTTGAAGCATTGGGCGGGATTGTACCAAGTGAATAGTCAGTATCTCTACGTCAACCGCGGCTTGGGCTGGCTCGGTTTCCCGGGCAGGATTGGAATGCCGCCAGAGATTACATTTATTGAGTTGGAGTAGGAATATAGCAGTCCCCGTAACTTGGATTCTTCGTTTTCGCAAATCCCTTGTATTCTTTTATTTTGCTATTTAGAAAGTGATTTGAGCCGCACAATTGTAAAGAGAGAACGTAAAAGGGTGGACAATCTTTTGACTTATAAATGCGCTTCCTCCCCAATCTTTAAATTTTTAAATCAATACATTTTCAAATTTTCTCTTCATTTAGATTTTTTAGATTTTTCCATTATTTTGATTTTCTTTTGTCTGCCCGCGCCGAAAAGGGCGCGCCGGGCTCTGCGCTGTATCTTTTTTGTTAGCGGATTTTGGGTAGGTGGAGGATTTTGGGAACAAAAAAGGATGCCGCTGCTATCCCTGGCAGGGATTAGGTTTCAATTTAATATCATCTAAGAATTACTAAGAACAGACATTTTTGGGTTGAAAATCTCACTTTCTCCAAAACTTTCGCTTGTGCTGGTTCATTTTAATTCCTTCGATAATTACAATATCATTTTTGACTAGTAATTCTCTTATAGCTTCTTCTTCATATCGAAATTGTAAGCTTAAATCTTTAATTGTTATTCCCTTTAGGAAAGTACTTATAATGGTTTGTATGTCTTCTTCTTTAATAAAAGTCTTATTATCGATTTTTTGATTTAATGAAATTTCTTCTCTAAAGTCGATTAATGTTTCAATCAGTCCATCTAAATTATTTGGATTTATTATGATAGAACTTTTTAAATCAGTTCCAATATTTTGAATGATTTTTATGTATTCAATTCCAGAAACCTGCTTGTAAATTTGAATGAAATAATTGCTTTTTTCAAATTGTAACTTCTTTGATCTAACTAGCTCGTCCATATTAAAACCATTTTGAATTAATACTCCTTCTTATCGGGAATAACTCCCCTCACTCCACCTCTCGGACTTTCGACATCGCCGTTATATCTAGGTATAATGTGAATGTGGCTGTGCCAAATAGTTTGACCCGCAGCTTCGTTGACGTTTATACCGATGTTAAAGCCATCGGGATTGAATTTCTTCTGCAATATGTCTTTGACCTTATTAGCGACAATCCAGGACGCCATTTGCTCTTTTAAGGTCAGATCGAAGTAAGTTGACACTAACCTTTTTGGAACTATTAATGCGTGACCTTCTGAAACTGGGAATTTATCGTAAAATGAAAACGTGGTGGCTGTTTCGACAATGAGTTCTTGGGGAATGTCTCCGCTGAAAAATGGACTTACTTCAACTTTTCCAATATTGAGTTGAGTGTAATGCTGGTACTCGTAAATCTCACAGTTTTCATTTTTGTAGATGGATTCGTAGTTGAGTTTGATATTGCATTGATAAGTTTCCTTTTTGTGTATCTTATGGATTCGGAAACCTTCGTACTGAATATCTCTTCGAACGGCAAAATATGCTTTTCCGTTGGGTTTTAATAAATGAGAGACATTCATCAAAACTTCTGCTTGTTGTTCTGGAAGAAGAACATTTAAAACGTAGAAGCAAATTATAGTATCAAATTTCTCTTCTGGAAACTCGGGGAAATAATGCGGATCATATCCAACAATATCAAATTTTTGATTCTTTAAGACTTCCACATCCTTGCCAACACCACAACCGAAATCTAGAATTCTTCCTTTCAACTTTTTCCGTTCCTTAAGGATTCGAGCTGGAAATGAAAGCGAAGTTCTTTCTATTGCGGTAAGATGGCTATATGGATTTGTGTTAGTCATTCATATATAGAAATCCGTTGTTGTTAGCTATTGTCAGCATTGGCTGAATTGTCTCAGCAAATTTTTCATCTTGAAAGTTTTGAAGAGAGGGAAAAATAGTTAAAAATTCTAGTAAGTAAGTATTTTTCAAGTTCAAGTCGCGATTAATTATAAATGCTTCCTTCTGAAGTGATAAGAACTTTTTAAAGTGTAAATCAAATTTCGGCAAATTATCACTCTTAGAAGAATTGAATTTGCTTTCAATTGGAATCAAATTCCAAATTAAATCGTGAGATACATATGCGTGTGGAACGAAGTGATCTAATGCAAAGTTATTATCTTCGATTGTAAGTTTCTTTCCGGTAAAGATGCATTCGATATAACCTCTTTTTTCGAAGACTGGTTTCCAGTAATCTTTCAGTTGTTTAGTAAGAGACTTTCTTTGTGGAGATTTGATTAGCTTATTAGGTATGTCAGGAACATTGGGATTACGGGTTTGCAGAAATAAAGCTAAATTCCAATAACAGAAATGCTTTATTAAAAGCGAATTAGATTTGAGATATTCTACCCAGATAGGATTAATTACGATTTGATTTTTCTCAAGAGAATATAAACATCCATTTTCAAATTTTCCCGACGCTTCACGGATCTGCAGAACTTTTGATTTTGGAAACCACGTCGACAAGAATTTATGAGGGACATTTTTATCAAAGTGATTCAATATTTTAATCGTATTTGGATTTTTGCTCAATTCTAATTTTGCAATTATATTGATTTTATGCTCATCTACATAGATCCCTTCTTCGATTTTTATTTTTTGTACTGCCTCTTGAAACTTATCAAATTTACCAAACGATAATTTAAAGTAGTTTATAGTATACCAAGAACTTGCAATCATCCTAGCAAATATTCTTTTTTTCTCTATTTCTACTTCTCCTTCTTCAACTAATTCTACAATAGCAAGTAACCAGTAAAACTTGTAGGTTGCAACTGTGCTGCCGAATACAGCGGAAAGTTTATCAATGGGAAGTTGAGATGATAAAGGAAGATGCATATATCTTTTTCTGATGGAATTAGATAGGTAATTTAGTACTTAAAAGCTTTGCTTGAGCAATCTGTAAATATTCATTTCAATTTTTTCGATTTTTCCCTTATTTCGATTCTATTTTCAGCCCCGTTGGAAATGGAAAGCAATGCCGCAAAACAAGGTAGATTTTTGCCAAAAAAAAGAGCGACCAACGGAAGCTCCTTTTTCTTTGTGCAAAATCACCTTGTTTGTGGGATTCTTGGAAAGTACAGCGGGATAGGCTGCCAAAAAATAATCATCAAAAATATCCTTCATCACTCTGAATTAATTTCGATTATTTAGATTATTCCATCATTTCGATTTCTCCCAATCTTTAAATCTTTCAATTATATTTTAAAACCAAAAAAGCCGACTAAAAAAGTCGGCTTTCGAATATATGATAGTTGAAGCTTTAGTTCTTCAATGCTTCTGCTCCACCTACGATTTCTAGGATTTCGTTGGTAATTGCGGCTTGACGTGCTTTGTTGTAAGTCAACTTTAGTTGATCTCTTAACTCGGTTGCGTTGTCGGTTGCTTTGTGCATCGCTGTCATACGCGCGCCGTGCTCTGCAGCAAATGAATCGCGAAGGGCTTTGTACAATTGCATCTTTAACATCTTTGGAATAAGAGTTAGGACAATTTCTTCTTTTGATGGTTCGAAAATGTAATCTACTGAAGGCACAATTGCATCGGAAGCCATT
>JBBSQV010000115.1:0-8208 GCA_038243675.1 Flavobacteriales bacterium | reverse complement strand
TTTGAAGTTGTCCATATTGCGAAAGTAGGCATAAAATAAAAATTAAAGCCTGATAGTTATCATTATGAACTGTTGATAAATTACAATTTTTTGTTGATAAAGCAAAAAAAATCCGATACCAAAGGCGTCGGATTATTTTAACATAAGTGGTGGAACTAATCTCTATATTCCCCCATATTGCTGTATTTGTTCATCCGTTTGTTGATCAAATCTTTTGTTGATAAGTCTTTCAACTGATCGTATGCTTTCAAAATATATTTCTCTGTAGTTGCATATGTCGTTTCTCTATCATAATGAGCTCCACCAAGTGGCTCTGGAATAATTTCGTCCACTAATTTTTGCTTCTTCATATCAGTCGAAGTCAGCTTCAAAGCATCTGCTGCACGCTCTTTGTAGTCCCAGCTTTTCCAAAGGATTGAAGAACAAGATTCAGGCGAAATTACAGAATACCAAGTATTTTCTAACATATATACTCTATCTCCAACTCCAATTCCCAATGCTCCGCCTGATGCACCTTCACCAATGATAATTGTAATAATTGGCACTTTAAGTCCCATCATTTCAAAAATATTACGAGCAATAGCTTCACCTTGTCCACGCTCTTCAGCTTCTAAACCAGGATATGCTCCAGGAGTATCGATTAGAGTCAATACAGGAATGTTGAACTTCTCTGCCATCTTCATCAAACGCAAAGCTTTTCTGTATCCTTCTGGATTTGCCATCCCGAAATTACGGTGTTGACGGGTTTTTGTATTATGTCCTTTCTGTTGACCGATAATCATAAATGACTGATCGCCAATTTTACCGAGACCACCAACCATCGCTTTGTCATCTTTGAAGTTTCTGTCTCCAAAAAGTTCTAAGAAAGTATCGCCGCAAAATGCTTTGATATAATCTAAAGTGTAAGGTCTGCTTGGGTGACGGGACAATTGTACTCTCTGCCAAGCTGTAAGGTTTTTATATATATTATTTTTCGTCTCTTCCAGCTTTTTCTCGATCTGCTTGCAAGTGTTTGTGACATCTACATCGGATTCGCTACCAATGATTTCACATTTGCTCAATTGGTCATGCAATTCTTTTACAGGAAGCTCAAAATCTAAATATTCCATAGTATCTGTGCAGTTTAAAAAATTTTGTTCAGATGGCAAAGATAAAATTTATAATCGTCTATTAAACGAAATCTTCGTCTTTACTGATATTTTATTTGATTAATAAAAGTTGAGTAAATATTATCCAGCCATTTTAAGTTTTTTCTCTGCGCGATTTTTCACAATACCGTTTAAAATTACAGTGATTAAAATTACTACTGCTCCTATATAAAATGGTACACTCATCTTCTCACTTTCTCCTAATATAAAGAAAGCTAATATGATTCCGTAAACTGGTTCTAGATTAGTAGTTAGCATAACTGTGTAAGGTGATAATTCTCTCATCACCTCTACCGATGCCGTAAAAGCATACGCAGTGCATACAGAAGATAACAGAATTATGTAAAACCAATCAGTAGCTCCAACGTCGAAGAAACCAGTTACAAATTTTCCAGCAAATAAAAGATAAATGGTGACAAAGGCGAAACCGGCAAAAAACTCATAAGTTGAGATTACTACCGCGTCGTGTTTCTTAATTAGCTTCCCATTAAATAAGGTAAATGTTACTCCTACAAATACAGAAAACAAAGCACTTAAAATACCTTCCAGATATTGGATTTCGACTTGCATGATAATTGAAAGTCCAGCGATAATTACTAGACCGAACACAACTTCGTACCAAAGCATCCTTCTTTTATAAACTATTGGTTCTAAAATGGAGGCAAAGAACGCACCCATTGAGAACATTGCTAGTGTGATTGAAACATTCGAAATATTGATGGCTCGAAAAAAGAATATCCAGTGTATGGCGATCAAAAAACCCACAAATATAATTTTTGCGGCTTCTTTCATTGGCAGCTTTAAAGGCTTCTTTTTAACTATAGCATAAATTAGCAAAAACAGACCTGCAAGTCCCATTCGATACCAAACCAATGCCGCTTCACGCACGGATATTAGCTCTCCTAATACTGCAGTGAAACCCCAAATAAAAACAATAAGATGAAGAAGTAAATAACTTTTAAGATTACTTTTTTGCATTACGTAACAGAATAATAGCTAAAATTCCGAACACAAAATTTGGAATCCAAACTGCGATGATTGGTGGAAAAGTTGATTTTTCGGCAAGAGTACCGAAGATTTTATCGAAAAAAATGAAGGCAAATGCTAGTAAAATCCCAACTGCAAGATTAGCTCCCATTCCGCCACGTCTCTTCATAGATGAAACTGCGACAGCAATAATGGTAAGAATAAATGCAGAAACTGGAATACTGTATTTTTTATAGAGAACGACGAGATAGACATTGATATTTTTACTTCCGCGCTCTCGTTCTTTGCCAATAAACTTATTCAGATCGCCTACCGTAAGCGTTTCGGCAACGTAGTAAACGGGAGTTAAGTCTTCTAGGTCAAAAGTAAAGGTCGTGTCCTTTTTCACTCCTGAATCAATCTTATCTCCTAACTCTCCAACAGTTCTTTTGTTGTAATTATACATTGAATAGGTACTGTCTCTCTGATTCCAGGTCAGTCGTCCAGCTGAAATTTTTGTTATGAGCTTCTCCCCATCAAACTTCTCGTAAGAAAAGTTGATTGCCACTTTGGTATCCTGATTAAAATTACCTACATAGAGAAATTCTGTATCGCTGACTTGTTTAAAGACATTACTGTCATCACGAGTATTAGAGTTTTTATTTAAATATGCGTATCTGAAAGAGTTAAATCCTGCACTTGCTTTGGGAACGATAAAAAATCCCATTATCAGCGCAAAAATTGATACTATCGTAGCACCAATAATATAAGGTCGCAAAAATCTTGTAAAAGAGATTCCCGAACTTAAGATTGCGATAATTTCTGTATTATTGGCAAGTTTGGATGTAAACCAAATTACGGATAAAAATAGAAATATTGGAAAAAGAATATTCGCAAAATAGATTGTAAAATCTAAGTAATATTGTGCGATTTCTATAAACGGTACTTTATTCTCCAGCATTCTGTTGACCTTTTCAGAAACGTCGATAACGATACCAATAGGAATAAACATTAGCAACATTACAAAGAATGTCGCCAAATACCTTTTAAGAATATACCAATCTATTATTTTCATGCTGCGAAAAAATTATGCAAACAATTTCGAATTATAAACGCTGTCCCATTTGCTGCACCATCTTATTTTTCCAAGCTGTAAAATCGCCTGCTAAAATTCTAGTTCGAGCCTCACGTACAAGCCACATATAAAACCCGAGGTTGTGGATAGTTGCTATTTGCTTACCAAGGTATTCATTTGCAGCGAAGAGGTGACGAACATACGCCTTTGTATATTCAGTATCTACAAAAGTGTGTCCCATCTCGTCAAGCGGAGAAAAGTCGTCTTCCCACTTTTTGTTTTTTATATTGATCGTTCCGTTTGCGGTAAAAAGCATTCCGTTACGAGCATTTCGCGTTGGCATAACACAATCGAACATATCAATTCCCAAAGCTATATTTTCAAGAATGTTGATTGGCGTTCCTACACCCATCAAATATCTTGGTTTGTCTTCTGGAAGGATTTCGCACACAACTTCGGTCATTGCATACATTTCTTCTGCAGGCTCTCCTACTGAAAGTCCCCCAATGGCATTTCCTTGTTGATTTGAATTTGCAATATATTCCGCAGATTGTCTACGCAAATCTTTATAAGTACTTCCCTGAACAATAGGGAAGAATGTTTGTTCGTAACCGTATTTAAAGGGAAGATTGTCCACATGTTTGATACATCTGTCCAACCATCTATGCGTCATGTGCATGCTGCGCTTCGCGTAATTAAAGTCGCAAGGGTAAGGTGTACACTCATCAAAAGCCATAATGATATCAGCACCAATTGTGCGCTGAATTTCCATTACGTTTTCTGGAGTAAAGAAGTGGTAAGATCCATCGATATGCGATTTGAATTTTACGCCTTCTTCATTAATTTTTCTATTTGCCGAAAGGGAATATACTTGATAACCACCGCTGTCAGTCAAAATATTGCTATCCCAATTCATAAATTTATGCAGACCTCCAGCTTTTTCCAGAATTTCTGTCTGTGGACGAAGGTAAAGATGGTACGTATTACCAAGAATAATATCTGGTTTTATGTCTTCTTTAAGTTCTCGTTGATGCACTCCCTTTACAGAAGCAACAGTTCCAACAGGCATAAAAATAGGTGTTTCGATAACACCGTGATCGGTAGTAATTTTTCCGGCACGTGCTTTTGAGGCAGCATCTTTTTGAATCAGGTCAAACTTCATAGTAACATTTTTCTGGCGGCAAAGATAAAAGATTTAGATTTCAAGAAATGGCTATTCAACTTATATTTAACCAAGGATTATCAAATAAGAAGACATCTTGTTGAAATTTGCTGCATAATCAAGCTTATCAAGTAGTTCTGTTTAATAACTTATGATAAATTTGAAAAGAACCGTATTACTAAAACCATTTTATGTAATTACCTTTGCCGCAGTTTAACTTTACAAAACAAGATGAAACTCAACACACAACAACTACAAGACTTGACAATACAAGTCAGAAGAGACATTCTAAGAATGGTACATGCAGTAAACTCTGGACATCCTGGAGGATCACTTGGATGCGCTGAATTTTTGGTTTGTTTGTATCAAAATTTAATGGAGCGCAAAGATACTTTTGAAATGGACGGAATAGACGAAGATTTATTCTTCCTTTCTAACGGACATATTTCTCCGGTTTTCTATAGCGTCTTGGCACGTAGCGGCTATTTTCCAGTAGAAGAATTAAAGACTTTCAGAAAATTAAATACGCGTCTACAAGGACATCCAACTACTCACGAAGGTCTGCCTGGCGTGCGTGTTGCGTCTGGATCTTTGGGACAGGGAATGTCTGTTGGTATCGGTGCGGCTCAAGCAAAGAAACTTAACAACGACAACCATATTATCTATACACTTCACGGAGATGGCGAATTGCAAGAAGGTCAAAACTGGGAAGCAATTATGTACGCTTCCGCGAAAAAAGTAGATAATCTTATTTCGACTATTGACCTTAACGGAAAACAGATTGATGGATCTACGGACGAAGTACTTCCGATGGGAAGCATCCGCGCGAAGTTTGAAGCTTTTGGTTGGGATGTTTTGGAAATTGAAAAAGGAAATGACATCGATTCTGTTTTAGCTGGGATGAAAGATGCTAAATCACGTACTGGAAAAGGAAAACCGGTTTGTGTGCTATTGCATACAGAAATGGGTAATGGTGTAGATTATATGATGTATACGCACGCTTGGCACGGTAAAGCGCCGAGTAACGATCAATTGGACTTGGCTTTGAAGCAGAATTTGCTGGAGAAGATGAGTGATTATTAGGATCCCCACCCCCCCTCCCCAAAGGGGAGGCGCAGCTACAAATGCCGAAAAGTGGACGAGTAGGAAATTAGAGATTAGATGCTAGGGATTGGAGATTGGGTAAAAGACAAAAACCTGAGAACAATAAGGAAAATCTTAATCTTAAAATTTTTAAATCTCAAAAATCTTTAAAATATTACAAAAATATTTAGATAGAAATGTATATTAAATAGGACTGATTATATAGTGTTTTTAGAAATATGAAGGAATTATCATTGGGAATTTTTCAATCATTAAATCTTTCAACTTTTAAATCATTTACTTAATCTTTCAATTTTTAAATCTTTCAATCTTTTAATTTAAAATAGATGAAAACATATAAAAATACAGGGAGTAAAGACACTAGATCAGGATTTGGTGCTGGACTAACAGAACTTGGACAAAAGAACGAAAATGTGGTGGCACTTTGTGCTGACCTTATTGGATCTTTGAAAATGGACGACTTTAAGAAGAATCATCCAGAACGATTTTTCCAAATTGGCATTGCTGAAGCAAATATGATTGGTATTGCTGCCGGTCTAACTATTGGTGGAAAAATTCCATTTACCGGAACATTTGCAAACTTTTCTACAGGAAGAGTGTACGATCAGATTCGACAATCTGTTGCTTATTCGGACAAGAATGTAAAAATATGTGCTTCGCATGCGGGACTAACTCTTGGAGAAGATGGTGCAACGCACCAAATTCTTGAAGACATTGGACTGATGAAGATGTTGCCCGGAATGACGGTTATCAATACTTGCGATTACAATCAGACGAAAGCGGCGACAATAGCAATTGCTGATCATCAAGGACCGGTGTATTTGCGTTTTGGACGCCCGGTAGTACCTAATTTTATGCCTGCTGATGAAGAGTTTGTAATTGGTAAGGCGATTATGCTGAGCGAAGGAAAAGATGTTACAATTGTAGCAACTGGACATTTGGTTTGGGAAGCGCTAATTGCTGCTGAGAAACTGGAAGCGGAAGGAATTTCGGCGGAAGTAATAAATATTCACACTATCAAACCGTTGGACGAAGAAGCAATTTTGAGATCTTTGACTAAAACCAAATGCATTGTTACTGCTGAAGAGCACAATATGCTTGGTGGTCTTGGCGAAAGTGTTGCTCGTGTATTATCGACAAATCATCCTGCACCACAGGAATTTGTTGCGGTAAATGATAGCTTTGGTGAAAGCGGAACTCCAGAAGAATTAATGAATAAGTACAAACTTAATAATGAGGCGATTGTTGCTGCTGCTAAAAAAGTGGTTGCACGAAAATAAAGTTTCGTTGTCAGTTAAAGATAAAAAGCTCAAAGGATTTAAAATTCTTTGGGCTTTTTTTTGGCTTCGATAGGCCCAGCCATCGAGAAATCGGGCAAGGGATAAATCAGCCATTGAGAGCTTCGATAATCGCAACTACCAACGAAGAAACTGACGAAAAATAGCAGCAGCGGTCAAGGACATATTACACGACCATATAGCTGGTATGGCTTTAAAGATTTCAACTTCTATTTAACAATAGTGCCTAGCCCCGATTGACGTGGAAATCCTGCAAGCAGCAAATGACATTGGGCACTGTGCTACAAGAGCGACCAAAGGAAGCTCCTTGTAGCGCAATGTGCTCAAGGAATTTGCGCTTGCAGATTGTAACAGAAAGCGGGAATAGCTTCAAAAAAAAATCCCGTTACCAATGAAGATAACGGGATTGAATATTATATTAAATCGCTTAGTGACAGGTTGGATCTAGGTGCTTGGAAATAGTTCCTCCAGGACAGGTTGGGAAGGTAATAATACCATTTTCACGAATTTCGAACTTGGTTAAATAACCATCGCCGTCATCATCTACGTCTAAGTAATTTGGTATTCCGTCGCCATCTGTATCATACAATAGAGGATTGTCACCTGCAGTTGCAACCTCATCTTTGGACAAAATTCCGTCGCCATCATGGTCTTTATAACGAAGTTCCATAAGTTTAAATGTAAAAATTAAGGGCGAATATAACGGAATCGATGCCGATGGAGATGATGTCCCATAATAGGCTAAACCAGACGGCAGAAACATTACTCCTGCACCAAAATCTGTGAAATTTGTAGGACCAGAAGTCTCTCCGCTGTTGTCGTAAAATCCTGTTTTGAACATTGGGACGATCTCTGCCCAACCTTTTACAACTCTATCAAGTTCAAACCAAATTGGGTTTGGAGAATTATCAAAACTGGTTCCCGTAAGAAGACTTCCTGTGTAAGAAACGTAAACAGAGTCCACTTTTGATGGTTGTCTGCTACCTCCTTCGCGTAGGTTTATGTAGTACACTTTATAATCTACCGCACCCTGAGTTACGGTTTTAAATTTTAGCGGAAAGTCTGTTTGCTGTCTGATAGAAGCTTGACCATCCGCATTTATTTTAGCAAAAGCAACATCAAGATTTGGCGTTACTGTCATATAATGAGTGTCGATATATTTGTCGATAGAATCAAGATCTGCAGTATATTGGACTGCGTAGTCTCTAAGGGGAATAGCTTCAACTTTATCAGTTTTGGAGCAAGATGCGATGGCAATTGCCAATAGCAAGAAAAGTAATTTGGACAAATTCTTCATTCTTAAAGTAAATTTAGGTGCGCAAGATACAATATTGGTTTATTTTTGTAAATACTTTAACGCTCAATTTAGAAAAAACGATGAGGATTGATAAATATTTATGGTGTGTGCGCTACTACAAAACCAGAAGTATGGTAACGGAGGCGTGCAAGAAAAAC